>NZ_JACSQR010000089.1:0-613 GCF_014836505.1 Psychrobacter communis | reverse complement strand
TGTGGCTGACCTCTGGGCATGGGTGACAGACAAGCTTAAAGAGAACTTGCGTCCTGAGCAAATATCTGGCGTTCATGCTGGTATCAGTCATATGAGCATTTATCGCTATATTTGGCGTGATAAGAGGCAGGGCGGTACATTGTGGCAGTGTCTCAGACGTAAAGGAAAACCATACCGGCAGCGTCTAACCGCTGAGACTCGAGGCCGTATCAATGACAGAGTCTCGATTCATGAGCGCCCTTGTATTGTTGAAGAACGCTCACGTATTGGAGATTGGGAAGCGGATACCGTTATCGGTCAGCATCACAAGCAAGCGATTGTCACGCTCGTTGAACGTAAAACGGGGCTATTGAAGATGAAGCGTGTGGGTCATAAAACAGCACAGCAAGTATCACAGGCAATGATAGAACTCTTAGCGCCAGTGAGGTTGCAGGTTAAGACCATTACCTCTGACAGTGGTAAAGAGTTTGCTCAGCATAAGAAGGTGAAACAAAAGCTCTTTAGCCCTTTCTTCTTTGCCGATGCTTATGCGTCATGGCAGCGAGGAACCAACGAGAATACCAATGGCCTTATCAGAGAGTACTTGCCTAAGGGTTGTGACTTTAGACAAGTC
>NZ_JACSQR010000088.1:0-653 GCF_014836505.1 Psychrobacter communis | reverse complement strand
ACATAACCTAGAAGACCATGACTTTGGCAAACACTCAAAGACTGAGCGCAATCCCAGAGCCCGACTACGCCTGCTCATCTTATACCAATATAGTATGGGCAAAGCCACTAACGATATTGCTAAAGACCTCTGCATACATCCTGAAACTGCCAGACGGACATTGAAGCGATATTATGAACGAGGACTTGAGAGTCTCTACGATCGTCATCGTCGAGGTCGTCACAGCAAATTGGCAGAAGCAGACACAGACGCTTTTAAAGCCATGATAGTCTCTGAACAAGAAAAGCGCGCTGGCGGTCGTCTAACAGGCAAAGACATTCAGCAATTGGCTAAAGAACACTACAACGCTCACTACACCGTTAACGGTATCTACGAGCTACTCAAGCGTATTGATATGAGTTGGATAAGTGCTCGTAGTCAGCATCCAAAAGCCGACATACAAGCTCAAGACGCTTTTAAAAAAACTTTATAGCACAGGTTAAGGCGTCACTGCCTACTGATGTGAGCTTAGATCAAGTGGACATCTGGTTTCAAGATGAAACTCGAATAGGACAACAAGGCTCATTGACCAGAGTTTGGTATTACCGCGGTGGGCGACCTCGACTGATCAAGCAGCAACAGTTTCATTCCGCTTATCTGTTTGGTGCCTTTTG
>NZ_JACSQR010000087.1:0-669 GCF_014836505.1 Psychrobacter communis | reverse complement strand
GAGAAAGTCGCCTAAGAGCTTTTGCTTTTAGAATCCCCCACTTGAGCTTGTCGAAAGTGGCGGGAGTATGTCAACTGTAATAAGTGACCTTTCATCTCTAGCATCACATTGCACATAAAGTCTAAAGAGTCGATAGCGTCAGGGTCAAAACCAATGAAGAAGTTGGCCAACTCATTATGAGTTTCGGCTCTATATCTTGCCATGAATTCAGCTGCTTCTTGTTCGTTGATAGCTGGATACGCGGCTGGCGAGACATAGTTTTCATCATTGAATGCTTCATACTTAACCAGCCCGCCCTCAATCTTTTCTATAATAGAGTAGCATTCATCTAGAAGCTTCATGGTTTCAAAAGTGCCGTTAGTCTCAAGTAGTAAATCAGGGTCCTCAATAAAATTCAGCTGCGCCCCTACCTCTACATCCCGCGCACTACGACGATTTATCTGATCCACAAACTCACGCGCTAGATAATGCTTCAAACTACCCTTATGCGGTGGTTGCGCTGGATAATGGTCCATAGTGAGTTTAAGAGCGGCGGTAAACCCCATAATCATAAAGTTTAAGCAGCCGTCAAAGTTCCCTAGAACTTCTTTTCTTTGACATACTCCCGCCACTTTCGACAAGCTCAAGTGGGGGATTCTAAAAGCAAAAGCTCTTAGGCGACTTTCTCAC
>NZ_JACSQR010000086.1:0-675 GCF_014836505.1 Psychrobacter communis | reverse complement strand
GTAAAATAGCCCATCTACTTATTAGATGGGCTATTTTATTACTTTTATTGAGTTTTTGCCTTAACTGACTGGCATTACTGCATACACAGGCTTTTTATTTTTTAATAAATCAGGTTTATAAGTAATTTGGCACTGTTAATAATGATTAACTAAGGTCAGTATCTTCATTAATGACAAAGCTCACAATCATAATGACATGGTACTTATTAATCTTACCATCGGTAATACCAACTTTCTGCTCTTTTACCCAAGCACCTTGAACATTGTTAACGGTTTTGGCGATACGCGCCACGCCTTTTTGAATAGCGTCTTCAAAACTTGTTTCTGATGTGCTGCTTACTTCAATATTCTTTGCAATAGTCATAATCATCTCATCCTTGTGATTATTAATTTTTATGATATTAAGTTCATTTATAAAAGCCCATGTTTCTCTAGTAATCCTGCATCGATAACATGAACTGTAATAATCATAGCTTTAATAAGTCATCTCAACAATACATAGCTGTTAAGTTATGTATTAGGATATGTAAAATAGTTTTCTAACCTCAACCGCTAGACAAAGAAAAGCCCCTCAACAATTAAGTTGAGGGGCGATTCAGGAATAGAGAGCTGACGATGACCTACTCTCACATGGCCGGAGCCACACTACCATTGGCGCGATGATGTTTCACTTCT
>NZ_JACSQR010000085.1:0-704 GCF_014836505.1 Psychrobacter communis | reverse complement strand
TCTTGGATTCAACATCGAAGTGCAACGCACCCGAAGCTAGATTTTACCTCAAGCGGTGTTCTAAACCCTAGCACCTTTCTAGGTCGATTATTTAAACTGTCTTCAATCGACTGAACTAAGTGCCTGCATAGGTTATCTAGACGCATCGACTTAGGTAGAAACTGACGAATTAAACCATTGGTATTCTCATTCGTTCCGCGCTCCCAAGAATGATAAGGCTGAGCGAAGTAAATATCAGCCTTTAACGCGGTTGCCATCGCTTCATGGTCAGCAAACTCTTTACCGTTGTCAAAGGTGATGCTTAACGCCTGCTCACCTTTTAGCATGTCAATACAAGCTTGTGTGACAGCTTTCGCCTTACGATTGGGTAGCGCTTTGATCTTAGTCTCTCGAGTTGTTCTATCTACTAAAGTAACCAGAACACCTTGATGTCCATGACCAACCACCGTATCCCCTTCATAATCGCCCATACGACTGCGTGTCTCAATGATGCTAGGACGCTCAGTGATATCACAGCGGTTCGCTATTTTCCCGCGCCTATCATTGCCGTGCAGATACCGTCTCTTATAACGCTTTTGACATCTGAGGGTGGTGTGTAGATCACCCCCTGCCTTTTTGTCAGTATAGATGTGTTGGTATATCGATTCATGGCTTGGGACATCTTGCCAACCCAGCATCCTCAGTCGCCCTGTTATCTGTTCAGG
>NZ_JACSQR010000084.1:0-750 GCF_014836505.1 Psychrobacter communis | reverse complement strand
TTACGTTTTTGTTTGACCCAAGCCCACATTTGCTCGATAGGATTCAAATCAGGACTGTAAGGTGGCAGCCATAAAATAGTGTGCCCTGCATCTTCTATAAGTTCAGTTGTGTCTTTGCGCTTATGGAAGGTTGCATTATCCATAACGATTACACTGTCTTTCGGTAAGCTTGGTAGCAGCAGTTGTTCAACCCAGCTATGAAATACATCACTATTGACACTGCGATCATAAAGTCCAACAGCGAACAGCTGATTATTGTAAATAGCACCTATCGCATTGGTTTGGTTTTTAAGCTGCCAGTTGTATTGTCCAAAGCATTTTTTACCTCTATTAGAGTATCCGTGAGGCCTGTTTTCATGAGACTTAAAGCCACTTTCATCAAGATAGATAATAGGCTTATCATCAAACTTAAATTGCGCTAACTTTTCAAGAAATATTAAACGTTTTTTATCATCTGCTTTTGGATGAGTTAAGCTCTTTTTTTTGAGTGATGCCGATTCGTTTTAATGCAATGCCTATCGCTCTTTGAGTACAATTAAAACGCCGAGCTCGTTCGTGCTGATAGTCATCAGGATAAGCCTCTACATCCGCTCTCAGTAATGCATCGTCTATTTTAGTTGGGGTAAACTGACGTTTTTTACGCTCAGGAAATTTTTTCCAACGCTGAATAGTGTTGGTGCTAATTTGATATTCCTCGGCAAGTTGTCGAATGCTATAGCCTTCTGCAAGCTTATTGAGGATCAGTTGTCG
>NZ_JACSQR010000083.1:0-801 GCF_014836505.1 Psychrobacter communis | reverse complement strand
TAAAAATATAATAAACACTAGGCGAAATTCACCTCCACCCTAATGTCGGGTGGAGTCCTCTTTCGCTTTTAGATAGGCTTTATGCGCTCTGTTAGTACGCCAAGACTTGCTAAATCGATTGTTTTCAATTTGCTCAACAATGGCTTTGACTTCTTCATCGGTAAGCATTTTATCTTGTTTTTTCTTAATATAAGATGCCATGCCGCTCGTCAATACATGCTCAGGTAGTTCATCGCGAGTTTTAAGCTCACACTCGCCGATAAAGGCAATCATCGAATGGAAATAACTCATCTCCAGTTCTAATAAATCAGACAGCGTTTTTATATGCAAATAATTTTGCCGCAATGGATTTTGAAATTTATACTTGCGACCCATAATGACTTGCGTCCACTGTCTTTGCTTCTCATTACCAAAAATCCAGCCTTTATAGTTTTTGGTTTCGATGACAAAGA
This sequence comes from Psychrobacter communis, assembly GCF_014836505.1. Taxonomy (NCBI): domain Bacteria; kingdom Pseudomonadati; phylum Pseudomonadota; class Gammaproteobacteria; order Moraxellales; family Moraxellaceae; genus Psychrobacter; species Psychrobacter communis. Next base: position 349 of record NZ_JACSQR010000083.1, on the reverse strand, counting down.
TGCCATACCTAGAGACGATAACATGGTCAATTTGGGTACTACCACCATCTGCTAATGGCAGAGTGATATTGTTTAGGCGATGATAAATATCTTTATCAAGTTTTAGCCACATAGCTACATTGATGACGATCTCGCCGACGATACCTTTAAAGCTGGACATCAAAGACATGGTTTTCTACTATTTGACTTCCTCCCCTCCCTAAAGTGAGGGGATTCCTACTACTAGACGCTCAAGCCCGAGCGCGAGAATGTTTTTTGCCGCATTAATATCGCGGTCATGAGTGACACCGCACTCGCAAAGCCATTCTCTTATTCCAAGACCCGTCCTACCTTTCGGACTATTTTGGCG
>NZ_JACSQR010000082.1:0-860 GCF_014836505.1 Psychrobacter communis | reverse complement strand
TTTTTCTTTTGAGCTTGGGGAGAAACCGGCATTTGTATCAAGTAGTCCCCTTCACTAAAGGTTTCAATCACAGTGTAACGCAGATTATCTTTAGCCCGCATAAGCCAATGACTGTTTGGATGGGTTTGTTGCCAACTGATAAGTAGGTCTGCTGAGAAATAGGCTCTATCAAAGAGCGTAATGCTATTGTCTTGAACGTTTAGCTGACGGGCTAAGGTGATCTCTCCTTGACCCATATCTCCAAGGGTTGTGTCAATGATCTCATGCGTGTCAGTATTGATCAGGCATACCGAACGCATTTGTGGATAGGGCGCCTCTTTGGTTCTGCCTTTGCTTGAACTAAAGTGCTGAAGGTTCTCATCAGTATAGGGTAGTGAGTATACGACACCGTCTACAGCTTGGACGCTAAGTCCCATAAAGTCTTGCTGCTGGGTTAGTGATTCTGTTTGGTAGTGAGCACTTAGTTGATGAAATAGCTGCTTTAGAGGTTCATGCCCGAGGCGTTGTCTTGCTTGTACGACTGCACTGGGTACACAGGCCTGTGAGTCTAGATTAAGCCGCATCTGCTCTGTGATATACCAAATTGAACGGTTTCGATATAAAGCTGTGCCGATGACTATCCAAACAACGTGTTCGGCAGGTAGCTTACGCCTTCTAATGCTCGCTTTGCCGGTATACTCTAAAGCTTGCTGTATCCACTCAGGGTCTATTAATTCACTAAATTGTTCTAGGGTGTCTGGAATCCTTTTATGCGTCTCATTAATAGCGTCTTGTAGTCTCATAGTAAAATAGCCCATCTACTTATTAGATGGGCTATTTTATTACTTTTATTGAGTTTTTGCCTTAACTGACTGGCATTA
>NZ_JACSQR010000081.1:0-891 GCF_014836505.1 Psychrobacter communis | reverse complement strand
TTATAGATATAATCTATCTATTATAGTAATAAATAGGTAGGTTTGTATATATTTTATTTAACTGTTTGCAACCCTATCGAAGTTATTAAACCCAAAAACCTTATTAACAGGCGCATCACTTGCGGCATTGCTTGCTAGCTCAGGCTGCGCCACCAGCTCTTTATTAGAAAGTGACAATCACGTCAGCAGCAAAACTAGCAAGCAAATCTTGTCTGAAGACCAAATTGTCGCTTTTGGTCGTCCTGCAAAGGCATTACCAAAAACGCCCAACGCCACCATGGTCATCGTCGGTGAAAAAAATAGCTATGTGCTGACCCAAGGCGGGACGGAAATGATTGGCTTATTAAGCAATATGACGCCAAAAAATATCCACGTCGATAACGACATGAGTTTTTATGTGCCCAACAATGATGGCTATTTTCAGGGTGAAATGAAGCTGTCGTATGCCAAGTTAAAAGATGAATTCCAGCGCTCAGACTATCAATTCTTTTTGCAAAATAATGGCCGCGACTGTACTTCAGTCAGCGACCAACGCATCAATGCTCAGCGCTTTTGCTTTAGTGTGTCTGTTAAAGGCGCTATCTATCCGCAAGTGAGTAATTTAAGCTTAATTCAATCTAATTACCGCGCTTTAAGCAAACCTTATACGGTCAGTTTTTATACCCAAAGTCAGCAACAACAAGTCTCTCGCAGTGGTGCTAATACCGCGCAAAAGCTGGTGTTATTGCCCTTTGCCCTTGCTTTTGATGTCGTTACCTTTCCCTTCCAGCTTTTAGATCAATAAATTTTTCAGTTTAACTCATACATAAACAAAGAAGGGTTGCAAACAGTTAAATAAAACATATACAAACCTACCTATTTATTACTATAATAGATAGATTATATCTATAA
>NZ_JACSQR010000080.1:0-909 GCF_014836505.1 Psychrobacter communis | reverse complement strand
TATAGTAGAGCCTTTATAAAAGTGGTACAGTAGTTTTAAAATAAATGAAAAGTAAAAAGATTATGACTTATTCAGCAGACTTTCGAGCTCAAGTGATTAAAAGTGTCGAACAACAAGGCATGAGTATCAGGCAAGCCAGTGTATTCTATGGTATTAGTAAGGCCACGCTACAGAATTGGCTCAAAGATCCTAGTATTAAACTAACTCGCAATAAACCACCAAATAAAATACCTAATGAAGCGCTATTAAAAGATGTTGAACAGCATCCAGACGATTACATGTACGAAAGAGCACAGCGTTTTGGATGTAGTAAGTCGGGCATCGAGGCCGCTTTAAAACGTCTTGGCATTAGTCAAAAAAAAGACCTTAGAGCATCCAAAAGCTTGCCCCATAAAGAGAGCTAAGTATCTAAGTAAACTGGGCGACTACATCGCTCAAGGCTATGCAATTGTATACATGGATGAAAGCGGCTTTGAGTCTGAAACCATTCGTTCTCATGGTTATTCACCTATTGGAACCCCTTGCATTGATTGCTATAACTGGCAAGGTAAAAAGCGCACCAACGTTATTGGTGCCTTATATAAAAAAGCGTTATTTGCCCTAGATTACTTCGAAAAGAATATCAATGGCGATATATTCTACAACTGGTGCAAAGACACGCTAATACCAAGCCTTAAAACTAAATGCGTGATTGTCATGGATAACGCTAGCTTTCACAAACGCGTTCAGAGATTGCTCAATAGACATGGTCATCGCCTGCTATTTCTACCGCCTTATAGTCCCGATTTAAACCCTATTGAGAAAAAATGGGCACAGGCGAAGTTTTTGCGCCAAGGGTGGATGGAGAATAATTTACCTAAACTGTTTCATGATATGGGTTGTATCAATTTTATTTTGGATTGACTATAA
>NZ_JACSQR010000007.1:0-101781 GCF_014836505.1 Psychrobacter communis | reverse complement strand
TTTCGGTAGCAACCATGTTGTGCCATAGTCACTTGTAGCTGTTCCCAGAGATTATCGGTCAATGCTTGTCTGGCCATTTTTCTTATATACCTCTTATTTTATAAAGTGTATGCTTTATTTTAGAAGATATATACTTTTTTGCCAATTAGGGACACGCCCTAGGAACGATATAAGTACAAGAACTCCTGTTGCATAAAATAAAACCTCTATTTCAATTGAAGTAGAGGTTTTTTACTGCACGTTTTTCGATGAGGTTTTTGACGCATTTTTTGACTAAGTGCGGCAACGTGCTACATTAAGCCAATAACTCTGTCAGCCTATTTAAAATGCAAGCCCATTTAAAACGTACTCTATTTAAAATGTCATCTATTTAAAATAACAATGAAATAAGGAATCATCATGCAAGCGGTTTTTTTAGACAAAGGTACTTTTTCTGATAATGTCGACTTGCCAGCACCCGTTGGCGTTACCGACTATATTACTTACGACGATACGCCTCAGGAGCTGATTATTGAGCGCTGTCAAGATGCCGACATTATTTTTACCAATAAAGTCCAAATCAGCGCTGACGTCATAGCCAATTTGCCCAAGTTAAAGCTTATCCAGCTAACTGCCACTGGTATGAATAATGTCGATCAAGATGCCTGTGCTAAGCAAAATATCGCGCTGTATAATGTCGCTGGTTACGCGGTCAAAAGCGTGCCCGAGCATACCTTTATGCTGATGCTAACGGCCATGCGCGCAGGCATCTATTATCATGAAAAAGTTGCTGACGGTACGTGGCAAGATAATGGTAATTTCTGCTTGCTCGATATCCCACTGATAGATTTGGAAGATAAGACGCTTGGTATTATTGGTGTTGGCACTATCGGTAAACGTGTCACCGACATCGCCCGCGCTTTTGGGATGACGGTATTGTGGGCGGAGCATCAAGGGCGTACGCCGCGTAATGAGGATTATACGGCGTTCGATGAGGTACTTGCGCAGTCTGATGTATTGAGCTTACATTGCCCATTAAACGAGCAAACCAAGCACATAATTAATAAAGACACCTTAGCAAAAATGGCTAAGCAGCCACTAATTGTTAATGTCGCTCGTGGTGGTATTGTCGACAGCCAAGCGCTGAGCGATGCCATTAACAACGAGCAAATTATTGGTTATGCCACCGATGTATTTGAGCAAGAGCCGATTGTCAAAGACGACCCTTTATTAACCCTTTCTAATCATCCTCGGGTGATATTTAGCCCACATAACGCTTGGGGCAGCAAAAGCGCGCAAGAAACCTTGTGGCAAATTTTAAGTAAGCAAGTTTCAGAATTTATCGATAAGCATTAAAAGACAATCACTAATAACACTTAACGACTAAAGCGTAACCAGTCGTCTTTTACTTTACGGTATTTAAGCATCACGCGGTCACTCAGATAATTATTGGTGACTCGCCAAGGATAAATATCGCCTTGTTTCGGTAATTCGTGTTGCGCGCGCTGCACGTAGCCTGCCGTTAGCGCGCCCATGACCGTATCTGGCTGCGTATGCGCCTCGCTATGCGCAGTTTTTGCGTGTGGCACTGCCACCTGATAACCGTGCTTGTGCATATGGTTGAGCAAGCGCAGCACATACTGACAAGCCAAATCGATTTTGAGCGTCCACGACGCATTGGTATAACCAAATAGCGCCACCATATTTGGTACACCTTCAATCATCACCGCCTTATACGTCATGCGTTTGCCAATATCAATTGCCCGTCCATCGATATATAGTTTCGCGCCGCCAAGCATTTGCAGCTTTAGCCCCGTTGCGGTCACAACAATATCAGCGTCAAGGTGTTTACCAGAATCAAGCATGATGCCAGTTTTGGTAAAGTGGCTAATTTGATCAGTCACGACGGCAGCGTGCTTGCCATGTAATGCCTTAAACAAATCGCTGTCTGGCACGGCACAAAGCCGCTCATCCCACGGATTATAAGTAGGCATAAAATGCGCAATATCAACCCCGCTGCCCTTTAACTCGGTTTTAACGCCACGCTTTAATAAGGCTTTTATCACCTTGGGCGCAAACACCGCCGCTCGATACGTCCCTTGTTGCATCAACACATTACGCGCGCGCAGTAGCTTATAAGCTTGCGTTTTTGATAACGGCGAAAATTTACCTGCCAGCCAATCAAGCGCATAATCATCGCCCGGTACACTTGCTACATAGGTCGGCGAGCGTTGTAGCATAGTGACGTGCTGCGCGCACTGCTCGCTTTCTTCATCGACCATAGCGGGCAGTAGCGTCATCGCGGTGGCACCGCTACCGATTATGACCACTTTTTTATCGTCATAATTGACGTTTTGCCAATGCTGCGGATGGATGATTTCACCTTGGAAATCTGCTTCGTTTTCAAAATGCGGGCGATAACCTTGCTCATAATCATAGTAGCCTGTAGCACCGACGACAAACTTTGCCGTTAAGGCAAATACCTCGCCGCTTACATGGTTTTTTACCGTTGCCGTCCACTGCTGACTATGGCTTGACCAAGACAGTTGTTGCACCTCATGCTGATAGCGAATGTGCTCAGAGACGCCAAACACACGCGCGGTATCGGCAATATAGTTTTTAATATCATCGCCTTTTGCCAATACCCGATGGTCCAACCATGGACGAAAGCTATAGCCAAAGGTCAAAGCATCAGAATCGGAACGAATACCAGGATATGTAAACAAATCCCACGTACCGCCCAAGTCTGCGCGTTTTTCTAATACCACAAAGCGCTGGCTAGTTTTTTGCCGCTTTCTTGTGGCTCGCTGTTTTAAGCGACTTGGGCTTTTCTGCCCAAACAGCCCTTTGTGCTTTTGCTGCTGCAATCGACACGCCATACCGATACCGGCAATCCCTGCGCCAATAATCAGCACCTCGCAATCGACGGGCGTCTTTGAGGTAGATGACGACGATTTAGGTTTAAAGCGCTGTTTAAGCGTCTGTTTAGCGGTATTGATATCAAGCATAATACGATCCTTGTTTTGCATGATTTATTTAAAAAAGCTTTTTAAAATGAGCTGATCAAAAAAGTTGTTAAAGAGGAGTGGCTAAAAAGGGCATGGGCTTTCCCAATCCATCCAAGCACCAAGCGTCGGATGCTTGAGGCGCAAATGCTGGGCATGTAAATTAAGCCTCGGCGCAATCGTTAAGGCATCACCTTCAGCATAGATTGGGTCGCCAATCATCACATGACCGACGTGTACCATATGCACGCGCAGCTGATGACTGCGTCCGGTCACGGGCTTTAACAGCACGCGGGTGACGACCTGACCATTGCATTCTTCATGCGCCAATACTTCATACAATGTCAATGCATGCTTTGACCAATCATAGTCAACGATATGCCGCGGTTTGGTCGTGGGCTCATAGCGCACTGGCACTGATATCTCGCCTTTGGCACCGACACGCTGCCACGCCCCAAAGACGCGCGCTTGATAGCTTTTTTGCGGCAGGCGGTCGATGAATTGCTTACTAATATGGCTTTGTGCGGCGGCATTCTTGGCAAAAATTAGTAGCCCTGAAGTATCCATATCTAAACGATGAATCAATTTTACCGCCGGATTGGCGCGCTCGAGCCGTGCCAATAAGCTTACCTTAAGGCTTTTACCATCGACGCTTAACAGTCCGGCGGGCTTATCAACAACCCAAATGTCATCGTCTTCATAGACAGTAATGTCTTGGGCAAATTTTTGGAAAAACGCAAGAGGATAGGCATTTTCTTGAGCGTTTAAGGCGTTTATTGCTTCATCGGTAAAAGGCATAAAAATGGGCTACTTATATCAAAAGGTTGGTGGTCTAAAAATAGATTATTCTAATAAGGCAATAAATGATATTAGGGTTTAGAAATATTAACGGCGCTACACGGTAAACATGCTAGATGTAGAATAATGCCCGCAAGAGATTAGGGTGACAGATAAAACATAACCTGTGTCATTATGTGTCGATTTATTGTGCTAATAGTAATAGTTAAACATTTTAACCCGCCTGCATCTGTCAACTTTGAGCAAACATGTTAATATAATGGCAGATTTTCACCACCTCCCAACCATTCTTTAACCACTCATCGCTCGAATATGACAGCCGTATTGTATGATGACTGGTGATAGAAATAATAAAACAAGAGAGATAAATTATGTCAGACCTTATTGTTAATACCACTGATGCAAACTTCGACCAAGACGTTCTACAATCTGATATGCCAGTGCTAGTAGACTTTTGGGCAACTTGGTGTGGTCCTTGTAAAGCCATTGCACCTATTTTAGAAGATTTGGCGAGCGAGTACCAAGGTAAAGTCAAAATCGTTAAAGTCGACGTCGATAACAACCCGCAAGCAGCGAGCCGTTTTGGTATCCGCAACATCCCAACGCTATTTGTCTTTAAAGATGGCGAAAAAGTCGATTCAGTCATGGGCTTACAGCCAAAAGCTGAACTTGCTAAAGTATTAGATAAACATCTATAAGTACGGTTAATACACGCCCTCTAATAATCGCTAAAGGTGTTTGTTAAAAATAGCGATTTTAAAGAATGCGCTATGCTATTTATAAAGTACGTATTGAAAAAGCCATTATCTTTTTGAGCTAATGGCTTTTTTGCTGCTTTTCTGAGCAAAAAGCTGGATATTATAGCTTTTTTAGCAAAAATTATTGACAACGCTGTCTTGAACGCCGTATAGTCTGCTGACAAGAGAAAACTAATCATTTTCCTAAGTGTCTTGTCGCTATTCTCCTCGTGTTTATCAACAAAAACACAATCGTCATTATAAAACACCACTACTGAACGCAATGACTAAACACAATTACTGATATTGAGTTTTTGACGCAGACTCTTATGTAGACTTCTTTATCTTCACTTTTTATAAACCTGCCCGACTGTCTTGCAAGGCGTTTATAAGCTGGCACGTAAAACAAATCCTACATAAGCCCCAAGCCCTGTGTATATACCCTCTATCGCCCTACACCCTTTGTTTAATCCTTGTCGTGATTTGTGCTGATAATGGCATCTCTCATCTGATCAACTGCTAATGACCTATCTATGAATCTTACTGAACTAAAGAAAAAATCAATCGCTGAGCTATTGGCCATCGCCAAAGAAATGGGCCTTGATAATATGGCGCGTAGCCGTAAACAAGACATTATCTTTGCTATCTTAAAAACCCATGCCCGTAACGGCGAAGCCATCTACGGCGACGGTGTGCTTGAGGTACTTCCTGATGGTTTTGGCTTTTTACGCTCATCAGAGGGCTCTTATTTAGCAGGCCCTGACGACATTTATGTCAGTCCGAGCCAAATTCGCCGTTTTAGTCTCAAGACGGGCGATAGTATCGCGGGCACCATTCGTCCGCCAAAGGATTCTGAGCGTTATTTTGCGCTACTAAAAGTTGGTGAAATCAACTTTGATACCCCAGATCGCTCGCGTCATAAGCTGATTTTTGAGAACTTAACGCCATTATTTCCAACTGAGCAATTAAAGCTAGAGCTTGGTAATGGTACGACTGAAGATTTGACTGGTCGTATCATCGACCTGATTGCCCCGATTGGTAAAGGACAGCGCTCGATTATCGTTGCACCGCCAAAAGCCGGTAAGACCATGCTCTTGCAATCTATTGCTCAGTCTATCACCCGCAATAATCCTGAATGCTACCTTATCGTCTTGCTCATTGATGAGCGTCCAGAAGAAGTAACCGAGATGGAACGCACCGTGCGCGGTGAAGTCGTTGCCTCAACCTTTGATGAGCCACCGCAGCGCCATGTCCAAGTCGCCGAAATGGTCATCGAAAAAGCTAAACGTCTGGTCGAGCATAAGCAAGACGTGGTCATTTTGCTTGACTCTATCACCCGTCTTGCCCGTGCTTACAACACTGTTATTCCATCATCGGGTAAAGTATTGACCGGTGGTTTGGATGCTAACGCGTTAGAACGTCCAAAACGCTTTTTTGGCGCGGCGCGTAACGTCGAAGAAGGCGGCAGCTTAACCATCATTGCCAGTGCCTTGATTGATACAGGTAGTAAAATGGACAGTGTTATCTTTGAAGAGTTTAAAGGTACGGGTAACCAAGAAATTACCCTTGAGCGTGACTTAGCCGAAAAACGCGTCTTCCCTGCGATTAATATCAAGAAATCCGGTACCCGCCGCGAAGAGCGCCTACTTGATGAAGATAAACTACGTAAAGTTTGGATATTGCGTAAACTGTTACAACCGATGGATGGCGTGCAAGCGACTGAGTTTTTGCTTGATCGTTTAAAAGAAGCCAAAACCAATGATGAATTCTTTGAGCAAATGAAACGTAAGTCACAAAACTAGACCGATAGCATGACTTATAGATTAAAAAAGACCACTTTATGTGGTCTTTTTGGTTTTGCAATTACGCAATTGCAAAAAACAGTTAGCGGACTATCACCATAAATACAATAACTATAAGCAAAACCCCTACCAATGATACAGCGAAGTAACATAATTTACCGTATATTTGCAAAGCTTAGCGTTTCTACTACGGCTTGATAGAGACAAACAAGCTATTATTAAAAGTAGTACAGACATATTTAGATACATCCTGTATATTGGATTTCAAATTTGACAACTTAATAGGTGATACCATGAAATTTGCTAAAACTTTTGCACTAACTGCGATTGCAAGCTCAGCTTTGATGATGGGCGGTTGTGCTAACAATGGTTATGGTTACAACAGTGGCTTAAGCAACACTGCTAAAGGTGCAGCAGCGGGCGCAGCAGCGGGCGCTTTGATCAGAAGTGGCGGCGACAGTAAAGATATCGCTCGCGGGGCATTGGGCGGTGCTGCTGTTGGTGGCGCAGGTGCTTATATCCTTGACCAAACTCGTTAATCACTATTCGTTAGCTATGATTAAATCATTATCTTAATTAAGATGATAGATTACATGAATATTGAAAAAAGATAGCTGACTATTAAAAAGTTAGCAAGAAAAAAGCCTGCAATGGATTTGCAGGCTTTTTTACGTTTATAGGGTAAGCAATACCCAAATATTTTTATAACACAAAACGAACTCTATAGCGCGCCGCTAAAAGTATCGCATGCTTGTACATTACCGCTCTCTAAACCACGGGTAAACCACTGCACGCGCTGTTGACTGGTGCCATGAGTGAAATTATCTGGTACCACAGCGCCGCCACCGGCACGCGCTAAACGGTCATCGCCGATTTGACTGGCCGCATTGATGGCTTCATCAATATCGCCCGCTTCTAAGAACTGTACGCGCTCTTGATTGCGCTGCGCCCAGACACCTGCAAAACAATCGGCTTGTAACTCTTGCATGACGGATAACCTGTTAGCCTGCGCGCGTGTTACTTGACGACTGGCTTCATTGACTTGCTGAGTAATACCAAGCAAAGTCTGCACGTGGTGACCGACCTCATGAGAGATGACATAGGCTTGCGCAAAGTCTCCCGCTTTACCTTGATTTTCACTATCGCCTGAACCTTGTTCATCGCCAGTAATACCCAAACTTTGCCGCATTTCTACAAAAAACGACGTATCCAAATATACCGTCTGATCGCCTGGGCAATAAAAAGGCCCGGTGGCGGCGCTGGCACTGCCGCAAGCTGAGCTGACCTGTCCATTAAATAAAATCAATGACGGCTCTTTATAAGTGCTCCCTGCCTCGTTAAATATCTGATGCCAAACTTCTTCTGTATCCGCCAATACGACTTTTACAAAGCGAGTATCACGGTCATCACTAGTGGCAGGTTGGGTAGACGTATTGCCGCCACCCGTAATCACTTGCCCCGTTTGCAAGGCGGTCATCGGATTGACTCCAAACACCAGCCATAAAATACCAGCAATGATAATACCGCCGATACCGCCACCAATCATTTTGCCGCCGCCACTGGTGGTGCGCACATTCGAGCTGCCACGTCTGTCTTGCCACTTCATAATGTTTCTCCTAAAAATCCAATAGCATGCCTATCACTATCGTAGTAAACCCTATTATTTGATTATTAACGTTATAAGATATATGACTCATTCCGTTGATTTTATATTCTAGCTTTCAACCATAATCGCTTCTATATTTTTGCTTTATTTTAATGTCAATTTTATTGATAAATAGCCTATCGATAATCTCGAAATACGCTTAAAATCCTAAAGAAAATCCTTTTATCAAAAAAGTGCTAAAACGTCCTGATGTCATTGATTATACGTCGATTAATTTGGCTTGTTGTATTAAAAAGTATATTAAATGAGCAAGTTAAAAGTCGGTTTACAATTTTATTGTTACTTAATTGTACAACCTCTTTCCATGCAGAAAGAAATCATATAGAATGCGTAAAAGCTGAGTAGCTGTAATTAATACTAGTTGAATTCTGGGACATCTCAGATATTCAACCTTTTTTGCTGCTACTGATCATTTCATTTTTCCGGAGAAACCCTATGAAACTTAAATTACTTGCTCTAGCTGGTATCATGACTGCAACTATGGGCCTTACTGCCTGTGATAGCAACAAAGAAAACGCTGCTGAAGATTTATCTGACGCGCAAGAAGAAGTGCAAGACGCTTCTGAAGAACTAAACGAAGCTGCTGCTGAAGGCGAAGCGGTACCTGCAGAAGCTGAAGCTGCTGTAGCTGATGCTGAAGCTGACATCGCTGATGCACAAGCGGCTACTGCTACTGACGAAGTTGATGCTGAAGTACCTGTAGACGGTACTACTACTAGCGTTGATGTAGCTAGCGAAACTCCAGCTGTTGACGCTGCTGACGAAGTTGTTGTTGAAGAACCAGCTCAGTAATTTTTATTTTTCATAATAAAAGTACTGCAGTAAAAAAGAGAGCCTATGCTCTCTTTTTTTATGTCTACTATTTATGTTTTATAAAAAGTAGTATGATATAAAAGCGCCACATAAAAAATGATGGTTATCACAGTAATATATTCAATAGACTGTGATAACCATCATTTTCACTTACTGCCGAGATTATTATTAGTCAAATAAGCGCTCATCCACTTGTTGGCGAAACTTCTGTCCTGTTTTAAAGGTGACGACGCGGCGTGCTGACACGGCAACGGGCTCCCCTGTTTTTGGATTGCGCCCAGGACGGCTGTTTTTATCTTTAAGCTCAAAGTTGCCAAAGCCTGACAGCTTGACCTCTTTGCCATCAATCAAACTCTCTGACAACTCGTCAAAAAAATTCTCCACCAAACAGCGGCCTTCTTGGCGTGTCAGGTTAAGATGACTCATCAAATGCTCAATCATGTCAGATTTGGTTAAGGTGCTCACAGTACGACTCCTATGCTATGTCGTGATGTCGAATATCATGGTTTAGCGGCATGAGAATTAATGTTAGTTATTATAAAGGTTTTTTGTCATCTTTTTCATAAAGTCTGCATGAAAATCCTTTATTAATAACCACTTAACTTTTTTAAGGATGAAAATTTCTATCAGATAATCATTTTTATAAATAGCAAAACGCCATAGCCTCATTTATGCAGAGGCCATAGAGCGTTTTAGATGGTTATATCTTGGTTTTAGCTATCACGCAACTGAGCGGCGTGCTGTTCAGTTAGCGCTTGCACGACTTTATCTGTCGCCGTTTTTACTGCGTCATCAGATAATGTCTGTGCTTTGTCTTGCCATATTAAAGCGAATGCTAAAGAGCGTTGACCAGTCGGTACTTTGTCGCCTTCATACACATCAAATAACCATAAATCTGTCAGCAATTCATCAGCTGCGGCACGAATCGTCGCCTGCAAGGTCTGTAAGCTGATGTCACTATCGACTAAGATGGCGATATCGCGGCGTACGTGCGGGAATTTGCTTGGCGTGGTGATAGCGTGCTGTTCACGTACCAAGGTTAATAATGGCGCCAGTGACAATTGCGCCACCCACGTCGCTGGCAAGTCTAGCTGTTTAGCGGTATTAGGATGGAGTTGACCCAACCAACCGATGTATACCTCATCGATATAGAGCTTAGCACTTTGACCAGGATGTAAGAAGGCAAGCGCACTACGCTCATAGCGGATACGCGCACTGTCGATTTGCGCAGGTAATAACTGCTCAATATCATGCTTAAGATCATAAAAATCTAGCGCACGGTTTTGATACGCTTGCTCATCCCAAACATCGCCGACAGCAACCAACGCAATACTTGGCGTTTGTACCAACTCGCTAATACTTTGACCGACAAAGCTTAACCCCGTTTCAAAGAAACGCACGCGCGGCTGCTGACGATTGAGGTTATATTGCACACAAGGCAATAAGCTTGATAGCAAAGTACGGCGCATCACTGCCAAGTCGCTAGAGATAGGATTGGCCAGTGCCAACACTTCGCCCAGCGCTTTATCATCAAGCAAGGCTTCTATTTTTGCATCACTAAAGCTAAAGCTAATGGCTTCCATATAGCCATTATCGACTAGCGCGAGCTTCATCTCGTGCGTCAAGTCCGCGGTGTCGTCATAATCCATACTGACTTGCAAATGCGGCAAGACGCTTGGAATATTATCATAACCGTAAATACGGGCAATCTCTTCAATCAAGTCCTCGCGGATACTCATATCAAAACGATACGATGGCGGCGTGCAAATCAGCTTATCTGCTTGCTGCTCTACCTCAAAGCCTAATTGAGTCAAAATACGCACCATCACGGCAGGCTCAATCTCAATACCAATGACCTCACGGACTTTAGTGATTGGCAAAGTAATCGGCGTACGTGTTGGCAAGTGCACGATATTTTCTACTTTTACTATTTGCCCAGCTTGAGAGCTCGTGACACTGGTAATCAAATCAACTGCACGCGCTAGTGCTAACGCTGGCAATTCAAAATCGACACCACGCTCAAAGCGTTGTGAGGCATCGGTATGCAAACCAAAACGGCGGGCGCGTGCAGCGATCGCTAATGGGTTAAAAAAGGCACTTTCTAGGATAATATTGGTGGTGTTATCAGTGACACTGCTGCGCTGACCGCCCATGATACCAGCAAGTGCCAATGCACCTTTATCATCGGCAATGACCAACTCATCACCCGTTAGAGTAATAGTTTGCTCATTTAATAAAGTAATGGTCTCAGCAGGCTGCGCCAAACGTACTACGATATCGCCTTCAATGGTATCAGCATCAAACGCATGTAGCGGTTGACCGAGTTCCATCAATACATAGTTAGTCACGTCAACCAAAAAGTTATGCGAGCGCAGTCCTGACTGTACGAGCGCATCAGTCATCCACTTTGGCGTATCGATGCTACGATCAATGTTACTGATTGATTGGAGTAAATAGCGTGGGCACGCTTCAACCGCGCTTACTGTTACTGCTGGCGTAGTATTTCCAGCACCGTTAGCGTCAGTTGGCACGTTGGCAGGAATCTCAGGCTGCTGCATTGGCAAATCGTTAATGACTGATATCTCGCGCGCGATACCGCGTACGCTGAAGCAATCACCGCGATTTGGGGTGATAGAGATATCCAGTATTTGATTGTCTAAACCTAAATACTCACGGATATCCATGCCAATCGGTGCATCACTTGGCAATTCAAGCAGACCATCGATGCTATCGGTTAAATCAATTTCAGAGGCACCGCAGAGCATACCGTTAGAGTCGACACCGCGTAGGTTGCCATTTTTAATTGTAAAGCCTTCTGCGTCGTTAGATGGTAAAACGGCACCAACGGTCGCAACCGGCGCTTTCATACCAACCGTCACATTGGGCGCGCCGCAAACGATTTGTAACGGCTCAGCGGCACCAATATTGACCTGCGTGACGCGCAGTTTATCGGCATCGGGATGCTGTTCAACGCTAATCACTTCACCGACCACCACGCCGCTAAAAGCACGAGCAACCGCAAAGCGATCGTCAATCTCAAGCCCTGCCATTGTAAGCTGTTCGGCCAATTGCTCACTGCTATTGTTGGGGTTTACCCATTGACGTAGCCACTGTTCGCTAATTTTCATAAATATCTCGGATCTGAATTTTATAATAAAGATTTTAGAATAAAGGGTGACATATTAATAACGACCATCTAGCCAAACTGTTTTAAGAAGCGTACGTCGTTTTGGAAAAATAGGCGCAAATCGTCGATACCATAATACAGCATGGCAAAGCGCTCAATACCCATGCCAAAAGCAAAGCCGGTGTATTTTTCGCTATCAATACCGCAATTGGTCAGCACCTGTGGGTGTACCATGCCGCAGCCCATGACTTCAA
The DNA here is from genome assembly GCF_014836505.1 of Psychrobacter communis. Lineage (NCBI taxonomy): Bacteria > Pseudomonadati > Pseudomonadota > Gammaproteobacteria > Moraxellales > Moraxellaceae > Psychrobacter > Psychrobacter communis. The sequence goes on along the minus strand of NZ_JACSQR010000007.1, from coordinate 89,600 downwards.
GCCATTTACCATTATCATCGAGGATATCGACTTCAGCAGAAGGCTCGGTAAATGGGAAAAACGACGGACGGAAACGCACGGTTAGCTCTTTGGCAAAAAACGCTTCTAAGAATTCACTAATCAAGCCTTTTAGCTCGGCAAAGGTGCTCGATTCTGTCACCATAAGCCCTTCCAACTGATGAAACATCGGCGAGTGGGTTTGGTCTGAATCATTACGATAAACGCGACCTGGACAAATAATACGAATCGGCGGCTCATTCTTTTCCATGGTGCGAATCTGCACCGGACTGGTATGGGTACGCAGTAAATAATGCGCATCAAAATAAAAGGTATCGTGCATCGCCCGTGCTGGATGATGCGACGGGATATTTAGCGCTTCAAAATTATAGTAATCGCTCTCAACTTCAGGGCCAGTGGCGACATTAAAACCCGCTTGGATAAAATACTGCTGCATACGCTGGGTAATCATGGTCACGGGATGCAAATGACCTTTTTGACCACCGCGCGCAGGCAGGGTGATATCAATGCTCTCGCTGGCAAGCTTGGCATTTAATGCCGCCACTTCTAGCTCTTGCTGCTGCGCCGTCAATGCATCTTGAATGCGGCTACGCACTTGATGTAACCAGCCACCGTAAGTTTTTTTGTCATCGCTGCTAAGTTTGCCCATCTGCTTTGACCAGCCGGTTAATGGGCTTTTTTTACCGGTCAGTTGCACACGTAAATCTTGTAGCGCGCGCACATCGGTTACTTGTAAAACTAACGCTTCAGCAGCACTGGCAAACTCATTTAACTGGGCTTCGCTTAACTCGCTGAGCTCGGTGGACAAGGTCGGTAGCGCCGACAAATCGGTGGTAGCAGCAGGGGTAGTCATAAGACGCATTCTTCCTGATTTAAACGGACTATTAATAATAGTGATTTATAATTGTAGGGATTTGACCAAATATTGCAAACCATTTACCCACTCATTTTCAACCAAAGGCGTGTGATATAAATGGCTTGAATATTTAGACAATAAAAAGTGCAACTTTACTAAAAACGTTTTACATTTTTGCGGTGTAAAACTGGCTGTAAAATAATCTACTATAAAAAAAGCCACCGACCAGCGGTAGCTTTTATTAATATCGTACTATTAATCAATATTATTGCTATCCATTTAAGCAAACACTCAAACAAGCAGAATACTTAAAGGATAACTAATATTTAGGCTAATTCCGCTTTTGCTTTTTCAACTAAGGCGGTGAAAGTCGCTGCATCATGCATAGCGATGTCAGCAAGTACGCGACGATCGATAGTGATGTTTGCTTTTTTCAAGCCGTTGATAAGGCGGCTATAGCTTAAGCCGTTTAAGCGTGCACCAGCATTGATACGTGCAATCCAAAGACGACGGAAAGTACGTTTTTTGTTGCGACGGTCACGATATGCATATTGACCAGCTTTGGTCACAGCTTGTACTGCTACGCGATAAACACGTGAACGAGCACCGTAGTAGCCTTTTGCGCGCTTTAAGATTTTTTTGTGACGGCGATTTGCCTGTACACCACGTTTTACACGGGCCATAAATTACTCCAAGATTTTTTAATCATTATTAAACGAATCACGATGTCATCAAATAATTGACTAATAGACATCGTTATCAAATTGCAAAGTCAAATATCTTTAATTGATTAAAGCTAAATGACGATAGGCTATTAGATGTATGGGCACATACGACGAACTGCTGCTTCGTCAGACTTGTCCACCATCTTTAGACCGCGCAACTGGCGAATACGCTTAGCTGATTTCTTGGTCAAGATATGGCTTTTGAATGCTTGTTTACGCTTAAAGCCGTTCGCTGTTTTTTTGAAGCGTTTAGCGGCGCCGCTTCTGGTTTTCATCTTAACTTTCATGATGATTTGCCTCTTTGTCTTTGATAGAACCTGGTCGTCAAATAGTAAAACGAATAGTCGCTTTAAAAACAAGCACTAAACGGCTATTTGCCTCGAGGTGGGAGGCGCTATTTTAGCAGATAGTACGCTGTTTTGCCAAGGAAAGTTTTAATCGCTACTTTATAGGGTGCGTTAGTTGATATGAAATACACTACGCGCAAAACGTGCTGCTGCTATAATTGCGCTTTATTTCCTGCGTTAACATATTGAATGTCAGCGGTAGCTGTGTTTAAGTAGGGTTTGAGTGCTATCTTTATTACTTTATACTTTTTACCACTTTCTCATTTCTTTTATAAGACGACTGATAGATTATGACTTTACCTGCTTGGCTTGCTGCCGTAAATTTTAATACTGATGGTTTGATTCCTGCAATTGCACAAGATTATGTGTCAGGGCGTATTTTGATGATGGCGTGGATGAACGCCGAATCCCTACAATTAACCGCGCAAACGCAGACGGCAGTGTATTTTTCGCGCTCGCGTGGCAAGTTATGGCATAAAGGCGAATCGTCTGGGCATACCCAGCGCGTGCATGATATTCGTTTGGACTGCGACGCTGATGTGATTGTACTGAGCGTCACGCAAGCGGGTGGTATTGCATGTCATACTGGCCGCGAGTCTTGTTTTTATCAGCGTTTGGATTTGTCAGGACAAACACCTGAATGGCAAACCGTCGATAAAGTATTAAAAGATCCCGCAGAGATTTATCAGACAAACGCCGCAGCAAAAGTAATGCCTAAAATTAATGAAGCGGCGGCGGAAGATATAGACCATTTGCACACCCATCAAAATAACAGACTTGCTACCACTCATTCTATTTTGCAGCAGCTTGATAAAGTATTGGCTGAGCGCAAACAAGCAGACGCTGACAGCTCATATGTAGCAAGCTTATACGCCAAGGGTTTAAATAAAATATTAGAAAAAGTAGGCGAAGAAAGTACCGAGAGCATTATCGCGGCCAAAGACTTAGCCAATTGCGATGAAAATGTGGATAAAACCCAGTATGACGAAGCGCGTCACGAGCTGATCTATGAGGTCGCTGATGTTTGGTTCCATACTTTAGTGGGCTTGGCATGGTTTGATATAGAATCAGAAGCGGTATTAAATGAGCTAGGCCGACGTTTTGGTCTGTCAGGTATTGATGAAAAAGCCGCGCGCTAGCGTTTTTTAAGCTTAGCCGTTACCCTGTTTGATTATTGTTGCTTTCACCTTTTTGTCACAAGTGCAGGTTATAATAGTGTGACGTGTTACTTCGCATAAGCTGTCGATAGCTTTTGTGTACGACAGCAATATTCTATACACTCAAAGTATTTATATAAAGACTAAAAACCAAGACAGAAGGATAGCATCATGGGTAGTTTTTCCATTACGCATTGGCTGATTTTATTGGTGGTGGTGGTGGTCGTATTTGGCACCTCCAAGCTAAGAAATGCCGGTAAAGATTTGGGCGGCGCGGTCAAAGGTTTTAAAGACGCCGTTAAAGATGAAAATACTGAACATGCCAAAAAACAAGTCGTGCTCGATCATGACGGCAACGCGCACCCTGAAGAGCGCACAACCACCAAGGTTGATGACAAGCATAATGTATAGCATTTAATAGTGGCATTGAGACATTATGTTTGATATCGGATTTTCAGAATTACTGCTGTTTGGCGTCATCGCCTTAATCGTTTTGGGGCCAGAAAAACTGCCCCAAGCGGCGCGTACGGCTGGGCAGTGGTATGCCAAAATTCGTCGTACGGTGTCTACTTTACAGTCTGAAATCGAAGCTGAGCTTGACTTGGCAGAGACGCGGCAGCAAATGCAAAAAGAGCTGGCGAAAATTCGTGAAACTGAAGCAGAAATGCGCCGTGAGATGGCAGAGATGCGCGGCAGTCTGCAAGAATTTGAATCCTCGCAAAACCAGCATCTTAAAGCCGCGCATCAAGTCAATACTGCGAAAGTGGATAGCGCTAGTAATAAAATCGACCATGAAAAAGACGATCATTCATCAGTAACGCCAAAAGAATTTGACTACGCTTACGACCGCTATGACTCCGATAAAAAATTAACAGCGCCTGAACCATTAGAATTACAGAACTCAAATAATGATGCTAATCTGAAAACTGATGTTAACGACAATACCCATCAAATAATCCAAACTGCCATTACCAAACCCTGGGAAAACATGTGGTTTCGTTTGGGCGCTTATGACAAAGCAAGGCGTCTGCCGCAGCCGCCCTACCTGCCCAATTATAAAGCCGATACGTTATTAAATAACCAGTTAAATAAACCATCGATTAACAAATCATCAATTCAGCAGGCTTCCGCCAAGCAGCAGGAGAATGATTAGTGGGTTTATTTAAGCGTAAAAAAAGCCGTCAAGAAAAAGTAACGGCTACAGACATCGATGCTATTACAGATGCCGCCACAGATGCCGCTGCGCATGATGACTCTGGTGATATCTTAAGCTCAATGGCTGATATGCCGATTACTGAGCATTTGATTGAATTGCGTCGGCATCTGATTAAAATATGCGTCGCGGTACTGGTGATATTTTTGGCGTTGGTCGGATTTTCACGTGAGCTCTATGATTTTTTATCCGACCCATTGGTTGCTCAGTTGCCCGCCAACTCGACGATGATAGCAACCGATATCACCTCTAACTTTATGGCGCCAATACGTCTGAGTATCTTTGTGGCGGCATTTTTGGCAATGCCCTATATCTTGTATCAAATTTGGTCGTTTGTCGCGCCTGGTTTGTATAAAAAAGAGAAGAAAGTTGCTATTCCTGTACTGATGTCTTCGATATTTTTATTTTATGCGGGCGTAGCGTTTGCTTATTTTATTGTTTTAAAGGGCGTGCTTAAGTTCTTTATCATGTTTGCGCCGCAAAACGTCTTACCGATGACAGATATCGACAGTTATTTAAGCTTTGCGCTCAAGCTGTTTATGGTGTTTGGGCTTACCTTTGAGATTCCAGTGGTGACTTTACTATTGATATTGGCGGGTGTCGTCTCCATTCAGAGTCTAGAAGATAAACGTCGCTATATTATCGTCGGCTGTTTTGGCGTTGCAGCGGTCGTTACACCGCCCGACGGGGTGTCGATGTTAATGCTTGCCATCCCAATGTGGTTATTGTTTGAGCTGGGATTGTTTTTGGCGAAAGTTTTAATCAAAGAAGAACGTAAACTGACTTTGACAGACGATATAGAGTTGAAGAAAGAATAACTTTACTTATCAGGCACTTATTCAAAAAGCAGCCAACACGCTAATCTGTTAATATAACTTTCTTATTTAAATCGCTTTCTTATTTAAGTCGCTCAGTACTACCCTCAGTGTTAATGAGTGTCTCAATATCACCGTTATTATCAGCCGTCAGCCATTGTTTATGCAGTGGCTTTTTTTACCGTCGCTAATCTTGACCCCATTCTAGTTTTTTAGGTAGCTTTATTATGTCCGCATCGATGCCAGCTTATATGAGCGATCCCACTGATGAGCAGCTGAACGCGCTAAACATGGCGATGGATCACAAGTCATTTAAAGTGGTCGCTTATGCGGGCGCAGGGAAAACCACGACGCTCAAATTAATTGGTGAGCGTCTGCGCGGTCGCGGCTTGTATTTAGCCTTTAACAAAGCCATTGCCAACGATGCGCGGCAAAAATTCCCCGGTCATGTCGATTGTCGGACGTTTCACTCATTAGCCTACCGTCACGTACCACGTGATATTACCGCTAAATTGTCGTTACCGAGATTTTCACCCAAGCGTTTGGGTGATGATTTGGGCTTACAACCGGTACAAGTACGCCGGCAAATGGATGGGGTGAATAAATATATTACCCTCACGCCAGCGCGCTTGTCGCGGTTTGTCAGTGATGCAGTGAGTAATTTTTGTAGTACCCACGCCAGCTATCCTGCCCCAAGGCATCTTGAATTTCCAAGCTGGCTTGCTGAGTCAGATAGCGAGCAGTTACGCGAAATGCTCTACCCTGCTGTTGAGCAGCGCTGGTTACAGTCGATTGATGCGCGCCATCCGGCTGGTATCGGCCATGATATTTATCTTAAATTGTGGGCACTATCGAAACCGAGTATTCCTGCGGACTTTATCTTATTTGATGAAGCTCAAGATGCCGATCCGTTGATGATGGGGATTTTGACCCAGCAGCCACGGCAGGTGATTTATGTCGGTGACGCCCATCAGCAGATTTATGAGTGGCGCGGCGCGGTCAATGCGATGAAAAAACTGCCGTTGCCGCAAACCTTATTGACCCAATCGTTTCGTTTTGGCGAACCAATTGCCGAGATTGCCAATACCTTGCTCAAAGCTTTACAAGAAGACGTACCATTAAAAGGCAATCCAAATAAGCAATCGTCTACCGAAAAAGGCATGGTACATAGTAAAAAAGATGCCATTCTTTGCCGTACCAATGCTGCGGCGATGTCGCAGTTATTAACTGGTTTAAAACTTGGGCATAGAGTGGCGTTACAAGCCGATACTGATCGTATGCTTAAATTTTGTCAGGCAGCCGAAAACTTAAAAAATGGTAAATCGGCGTATGGCGTGCCCGAACTGGCGTATTTTTATAATTGGGGTGACGTTCAAGAATACTCTGAAACCAATGAAGGCAGTGACCTTAAAACCTTGGTGAAGTTGGTCGATGACCATGGTACCAATGTGTTGACGCAGGCAGTTAACAGCCTAACCCGTATCGAAAATGCTGATTATGTCATCTCAACCGCGCATAAAGCCAAAGGGCTTGAGTGGGGCAAAGTGCAGCTCGATGATGATTTTTATTATGACGTAACCACCAATGCGGTCAAGATTAGCCCAGAAGAGCTGCGTCTGCTCTACGTTGCGTGTACGCGCGCGCAAAGCAATTTAGATATTCATAATATTAAAGACTTGGTATCAGGACTGCAGACGGGTAAAAAGGTGATTTTTGGTAATACTTAATCTGCCCGTCTATCTCTCCCCTCATCGCCTTTGCCGACCTCTTTTTATAACATTGACTCTCCTATCATGAATCATAATCAGCAACTTCAAGCACGCCAAAACACCATACAGCAATTATTTGCCAATTCTGTTCGTCTTCTTGCGCCCATGGAAGGCTTAACTGATCCCTTGATGCGCCAAATCCTAACCCAAATTGCGTCAGACTTGGGTCGTCCTTATGATTGGTCGGTCAGTGAGTTTATTCGCGTCACCCAAACTGTCTTACCAGCACACGTTTTTTATAAATACGTACCAGAGTTGCATCATGATGCCAAAACTGCATCCGGTACACCGATTCATATTCAGTTGCTCGGTAGTGACGCGCAATTGATGGCAGAAAATGCCGCTTATGCTGCCGAGCTTGGTGCGCCTGCGATTGATATCAATTTTGGTTGTCCGGCTAAAACGGTTAACAGCCATCGTGGTGGCTCAGTGCTACTTGATGAGCCTGAGGTGATGTATGAGATTATCAGTGCCGTACGCCGAGCTGTACCCGCGCACCTTCCCGTATCCGCAAAGATTCGCCTGGGCTATACGGATACGAGTCGCATGGACGATATCAAAGCGGCGATTGCTGCGAGCGGCGCTGATTGGTTAACCATTCATGCGCGTACCAAAACCCAAGGTTATAAGCCGCCCGCTTACTGGGACAAAATCCAAAATTTTAATATGCTTGCTATACCAGTGATTGCCAATGGTGAAATTTGGAATAGTGAACACGCACAAAACTGTATGACGCAATCCGGTACGACGCATTTAATGCTTGGTCGCGGCGCTGTCACCCGTCCTGATTTGATTGCCAAGATTGATCTCGATAATAATGACACAAAAACACTGACAGTCTTAGCATGGCAAGATTTAATTACCCATCAGATTAAGTTTTTAGAGGGTGCGGCGAAAAACGATGTGGTGTTGGTCGGGCGTTATAAGCAGTGGCTTGGTATGTTGACCAAAGGTTACTCTGAGGCGCAAACCTTGTGGGAACGTATTAAAAGAGAAAAAAATAAAGCGGTGATTATCGCGGCGCTGCAAAATAGCACATGCGAATAAACAGCGCCTTATGATCGATACTGTAAAGGTGTTAAAAATGAAAATCTCAAAGACTTACAGCAGCAATAAGCTAAAAACTGACCCGAATCGCTAAATAAAACAACATCAATGAGCAAGCCATCGAAAGCACCCAAAGAATAGAGCGAAAGGTCGCTAAATTGGTAATATAGGCCACGCAAAACCCAATACGAATCAGCACATAAAGCCAAGCGATGGTATTAATTATCAACTGCGGTACAAAAAACAGCATTGCTACCAATACTGCCGCCAAAAATATAGGCAAGGTTTCATAGCTGTTTTGCTGGGCAGCATTGGCCCGCGCGGCAGCTCCTGTCGTCCCTTGTAAGAAATCACGCGGGTGGGCATTGTCAGCAAAATTAAAACCACCAAGCGCTTTTGCTGTCAGCGCCATCATCAGTGGCAGCAGACTTGCCACCACCATCGCCCAAATAGCCGCTGCGGCACTATCGGGAATCAACCCAAAGAATAGACTCATCAGTATACTCGTCCCTATCCTGCAATCACTTCAAAATCGTGAGTCACATTGACGCCGCCCTGTACCAGCATCCGACTGGCTGAGCAGTATTTTTCGGCCGACAATTTGATGGCTTTTTCTACTTGGCTTTCTTTGACCTCTTGTCCGGTCACCACAAAATGCATATGAATGTCGGTATAAACTGCTGGAATGGTCTCAGCACGCTGAGCGGTCAGCTCACAACGTACATCGGTCACTTGTTGGCGCGACTTTTGTAAAATTGCCACCACATCGTAGCTGGCACAGCCACCAAGTCCTAATAAAATTAGCTCCATAGGACTGGCGCCCTTTTCTTTATCAGCATCGATTTGGACGTTATGTCCTGATGGCGACACACCCATAAAGGCTTTATTTTCTTGCCACGTGACGCTTGCTTTTGACTCTGACATCTTAGATATTCCTTGTTTTAATTGCTACGACTTTGAATGCGCATGCTTCTTAATTCATATGCTTCTTAATTCATATGCTTCTTAATTCATATGCTTTTTAATTTGACATGATTTTTAGTTTGAATAGTAAAGGTTTCTTATTTTCTGAAATACAATCTCTTTTTGAAAAATACTGTCTTTTATTAGTGTAGCATAAGCAAAAACCAGATTTATGACGCTCTTTCCTCGTTTGCCTTTTCTTGTTTACCTTTTATAAACCGCTACCTTATTTATGCTTTAACAATAATATTCGATATTTAAGTATTTATACACCTATCGTTACCGCGACTTATCATTGTTAGAAAAATCTGCGGAATTTACTTACAAAAGTAGAATTATAAGTTACTGATTTTAAAGGATTAATCTTGTGAAACATTTTATAGCAAAATACTGTTACACATTTTGGTTGTTTCTTGGTTTAATAACGGTAATGAATCTTATTTTGTCATAGTACTGATGGTCATCACCCTATAATAACTATGATTGCTGTCGTTGTACCTTGTCGAAATAAGCTATTTTTAAACAATTTAAAAGGGTTTAGTCATGATAGATGCAGACGGCTTTCGCGCCAATGTCGGCATCATCTTGGCAAATACACAAGGGCAAGTTCTGTGGGCAAAACGTATTGGTCACAACGCTTGGCAGTTCCCTCAAGGCGGCATCGACCGCGGGGAGACGCCGATGGATGCGATGTATCGCGAGCTCTGGGAAGAGGTCGGTTTACATCCGCGTCATGTCGATCTACTGGCGGTCACGCAAGATTGGTTGCGTTATCGTTTGCCAAAACGCTATGTGCGTCATGGGCAGTACCCTTTGTGTATTGGGCAAAAACAAAAATGGTTTTTGCTGCGCTTAGATGAGCCGAATACTCAACACATCCGCTTTGATGAGGGTAAACCAGAATTTGACCATTGGCAATGGGTCAGCTACTGGTATCCACTCGGACAAGTGATTCATTTTAAACGCGGGGTATATCGTCGCGCCTTGCAAGAATTGGTGCGCGAACTACCGCTTAAACAAGAACTGATTATTCCAGAACAAAACAACCATTTGTTGGTGGAATAAGTATTCAAATAGAAAACAAATTCCCCTATTGATAGCTATTATTCATAGGGGAATTTTTTTATGTTAGATTTGCCTATGCTGGCATTCACGGCTAATAAGCGCTGCTTTGATTTTTTTGTCTGAACTATCTTCTTTACGTAAGGTTAAAATACTTTGCGTCCGCGTTCCATAGCTTGGCATGGCTGTTTTATTCATACTACTTAAATCAGCAGATTCAATATAAATGGAGGACAGTGCGCGCTCAATCTGCTTAGCGACACCTGTTTCGGGTAATTTATTTTCTGGCGCTGGCGTATTATCTGACATCACGGCAAACGCCGCTGCTTGCCAGTAGTCAAGGGCGCTGTTCTCGCTAATCAATGGCAACACCTCTTGGCGTAACCGACCGCGTAGGCGTTCGGTTTTAAACCACCCTTCTTCTGGCTGACCATTGGATATTACGTACAATCCAGCATATAACGGCGTTGGTGCATGACCACGATTATTGACAATCACCGCTTGCGCCGTATCGCCAATAACAAGGTTAAAACCTGCGTAATCTTGCAAACTGATTTGTCGAGCAAATTCCAATGGGTTTAAAGTGCTGGTCAAAAAATCGGTGACCAATTCGCCACGTGAGCGCTCATCATTACTTGCTTGTACGCCATCACGAAAATTTAACACCGCCGCCCAGCGCCCGTTTTGGTCGTAAAAATCGCCATGTTGCTGTTGATGTATGCCAAGCCATGTGCCGCCACTTTGCTTATCGCGCCCTGCATAAATAGGCTTATCCTCCCATTGATGCAGCGGCGCTGTTGGACGCTGTAAAAACTCATCACGGTTGGACAGTAAAACCAACGGCAGCTCATCAAATAACTGCCAAGCAATGGCGACGATACACATAGTTTTCCTTGATATAAATATTAAATTATTAGCGCTTAGTTGGTATTCAGCTTTTTATCAGCAGGGTAGCTGATTTGATACGTCGATTGCAGCACTTGTGATTGCTTACTTGGCAAATCAAACTCCCAAGCGACCATGCCTTTATGGTCATTCCAGTCTTTTTGGCTAATCGCTGGGGTGTGCGCCGACGTGACTTTAATATTGTCATCACTGCTCACTGGCTCAGCACTTAACACCTGCAAGCGCACGCTGCGATTGTGCTGATTGGTAAATTGATACGCTTGAGTGATGGTTTTGGTTTGCTGACGGTTAAACACGCCTTTATCACCTTGTTTACTCTCGTCAGTCAATTGCTTCACCAGCAAACTTGGGGCAATACCGAAGCCAACACCCTGCTCTTTTAAATTTTGATAATTATAGCGCGACTGCCCGACATAGTTATCATCACGGTATAGCTGCAACGAGCCATCAGCCCAAGCAGGCGTCAAGAACGGCGCGGATGCATACCAATAAGCGGCGGTCTCGGCACTTGGTGTACTGCGTAGCCAAAGCTTACTGGTGCCAGATTGCTCATCAATGACCGTGCGTACGCGCCTGCCATCACTAGGAATACTGACCCGCTGCGGCAAGCGATATTCGGTGATGCCATTTTTGTTTTGACTACTCACAGTAAAGCTCGGTAGTGGCGGCATCTCTGCACCGCCGCCATAATTGTCTCTTGCAGAAGCAACAACGACAGGCGATGCTTCCATCTCCATCATCGGCGCTGCATAACGAGCCAATTTAGCTTGTTGCTGCTCTTCATATAATGACAAGCGCTCAACGTGTGGCAGCTGACTGGTAGTCGTTTGATTGGGATTTACGCTGCTTAAAATAACAGGCACGTTGCTCCAATTCTCGCCGGTTCGTTGAGCGATAATGGCGGAGGCGGTAATATTCAGCTGCTTGCTGTCGGTATTTAAGCGCGCTTGATAGGTCGGCTCCCAACTGGCGCCGCGCACCTGATAATGCAGTTTAACGGTGCTTGGCGTGCGACTGGCGGTGCGAATACTAACTTGGATCACGCTATTCTGTTTTGAGGTCGTACTGCCCGCCAGCAGCTGATTGAGCGCATCTTTTGCTTGTGCCTCGCGCTGCTGTAACTCGATAATTCTTTTATTAATATTGGCCGCTTGTGTCTCTAAATCGCGGGCGTTATTGGCCAATGTGCCAGCCGTATTAATTTGCGTGACCTTGGTCAAATTTTGCAGATAGGCTTTGGTTAAGCGTGCCGCTTCTAATTCGGCACTGATATCGGCAACAGTGTTTTTCTGGACTTGTACTTTGCTATCGCCTTGATATTGGCCATATTGACATTGCGCCGCTTGCTCAGAGCTCAAGGTTTCGATACTGACTTCACCGACGTTAACATTACCTAGTGCTTGAACGCTAATGCTATCAGCGTCAATGTTCGGCGATAAACAAGAAAAAACCAGCGTTTGCTCGCCACTGCCGTTGATTGGCAAGGTACGCGTGACGCTGGCTAAGCCTTGATAAATAGTAATATTTTCAATATTACTCAGCGCTGCTGGGGCATTGATAGGAACCCATAGCGTCAAACCTGAAGCTAGAATGCCGAGCAAGGATAATGTTGGTAAAGGCAGCTGCATAAGGATTCCTTAGAAATTGAAGCACTTTTTTTCATCTTATCGGTTTTTGCTCCGATTTGCTATTGATTCCATGTGCCATCCCCTTATCTATTTATATATAGATAAACTTATCATAGTATTCGCAACGGATGAATTTTGCTATTATGGGCCACATTCCATTATCAATAATATGATGCCTTTATGATGATTCACCCTCAGTTCGACCCCGTAGCGCTGTCCTTGGGGCCAGTAGAAGTGCACTGGTATGGTTTAATGTACTTGCTGGCCTTTGCCGCCGCTTATGGCCTTGCATGGTATCGCAGTAGCAAACGCGATGGCTGGACCACCGACATGGTGTCTGATTTGGTCTTTTTTGGTGCCCTTGGTGTCATTTTGGGCGGCCGTATCGGCTATGTATTGTTTTATCAATTTGGAGAATTGCTACAAAATCCTGCGTATCTGTTTAGGGTATGGGAAGGCGGCATGTCGTTTCATGGCGGCATGATTGGCGTCTTATTAGGCATGTTATATTTTGCCCGTAAATATAAAAAGACCCCTTTTCAGGTGCTCGATTTTATTATTCCTTGTGTACCAACGGGTCTGCTGTTTGGGCGTATCGGCAACTACATCAACGGCGAGCTATGGGGACGCGTTTCAGACGGTGGCTATAATTGGCTGACTTACTTTCCGCAAGCCGCAGCATTTGATGCGCAGCAATTACAAGCTAATCCTGAATTGCAATCGTTAATGCTTGAGGTCAATGGCCAGTATTTATTGCCGCGTCACCCATCACAGCTCTACGAAGCCCTAGCTGAAGGTCTGCTGCTATTTATATTTTTATGGTGGTATTCCTCAAAACCGCGTCCTCGTATGGCCGTCTCTGCCCTCTTCTTATTGGGCTACGGTCTCAGCCGCTTTATCATTGAGTTTTTCCGTCAGCCCGATGCCGACCAAGGTTTTATTTTACTTGGCTGGATGACTAAAGGCCAAATATTAAGCGCGCCAATGATTATTATTGGTCTCATCATGCTGGTTTATGCTTATAAGCGTAGCATCTATGATTGGGGCAAGCAGGCGGCTTATTAAGCGTTAATTACCAAGTAAGATATTAAAAACACGTTTAAATATTGAATGCTATATTTGAATCAGGCAAAAGAGTAGTTTTATGACCAGTAATTATCATAACAGTAAAAATGAGCAAGCCTATTTAGACTTGCTACAACATGTCATGACGAATGGCACTGAAAAAGGCGATCGTACTGGCACTGGTACACTAAGCCACTTTGGTGCGCAGCTACGTTTTGACTTAGCCGATGGATTTCCCTTACTAACCACCAAAAAAGTCCATTTCAAATCGATCGTTTATGAGCTATTTTGGTTTTTAAGCGGTAGCACCCACGTTGATTATCTACAACAAAATAACGTGCGTATTTGGAACGAATGGGCGACCGCTGACCAAACCGCGCGCTTTAATCGTCCTGCTGGCGACTTGGGTCCCATTTATGGTCATCAATGGCGCAATTATGGCGCCACCAAGCGTGAAGACGGCAGTTATGACAACGATGGCGTCGATCAAATCACTGAGGTGATTGAACAAATAAAGACCAATCCCAACTCGCGCCGCTTAATCGTCTCCGGTTGGAATCCAAAGGAAGCCGATCAAGTTGCCCTGCCGCCTTGCCATACCTTATTTCAGTTCTTTGTCGCAGACAATAAACTGTCCTGCCAGCTTTATCAGCGCTCAGCGGATTTATTCCTAGGTGTGCCATTTAATATCGCTAGCTACGCTTTGCTTACCCATATGGTGGCGCAAGTATGCGGCTTAGAGGTTGGTGAGTTTGTTTGGACGGGCGGCGATTGTCATATTTACCAAAACCATCGTGAGCAAGTTGAATTGCAGTTGACGCGCTCGCTATATGAGCTACCAACCTTAACCCTAAACCCTGACATTAAGGATATTTTTGCCTTTACCTTTGACGATATCAGCGTTGAAGGTTATGAGTCGCATCCAGCTATTAAAGCCAAAGTTGCCGTCTAAATTTAATCGCTTTACTTTTAAAAGACCATAAAAAGGATAGGTTATGAGCTATGCCAATACCGAAGTTGCCCAAATCGCGGCTATTAGTCGCAATCGCTGTATCGGCAAAGGAAATGAGCTGCCGTGGCATATCTCAGCTGACTTGCAGCATTTTAAAAGCATGACGACCAAACAAAGTGACGGCGCGATACAAGGCATCGTTATTATGGGTCGCAAAACCTTTGAGTCGATGGGCAGCAAGCCGCTACCAAAACGCATCAGCTTTATCATCACCACCCAACTAGACTACGCCGAGCAAAATAACTTAGCCGGTAGTGAAAAAGCGTATGTGATGCACAATTTAGACGATGCGCTGACACAAGCGGCCAGCCTTGCTCATGGTGCGCACCTTGATACCATTTGGGTGATTGGCGGCGAGCGGGTCTTTAGTGAGGCGATGATGTATACCGACCGCGTCGAGCTGACGCATGTCGATACTAATATTGAAGATGGCGATGCCTTTTACCCTGAGCTGCCAAATGAGTTTGTAGTCACAGCAGAATCTGAGCAAAAACACGATGAAAAAAGTGGCTTAGAATTTAGGTTTGTGACTTATAAAATAGAAAATGCCGAATAATAATTGTAGTTTATTAAAATAAAAAAAGCTGTCCTAGATAATTCTAAGACAGCTTTTTTATTGTTGGGCTTTATGAGCACAAACTTAAATTTAGCCCATACTGCTGAAACTACTCATGCAGCACTTTATAAATCGTTTTCGCTAATACCGGACCAATCCCCTGCACGCCAGCCAGCTCTTGCTGCGATGCGCCAAGCAATTGCTGCATACCGCCAAAGTGATTAAGCAGGTCACGGCGACGCTTTTCACCCAGCCCCGGTATGACTTCTAGCACCGATGAGGAACGGCGTTTATCGCGCTTTTTACGGTGTGCGGTAATAGCAAACCGATGCGCTTCATCGCGAATATGCATCAATAAATGCAGCGCTTTGCTATCCATCGGCAAATCAAGCGGTTCATGATCGATAAAGTGCAATACTTCCAAGCCTGCTTTACGCCCTTCACCTTTTGCCACACTAATGAGCAACGTATCATTAAGAATACCCAGCTCTGTGAGTACTTCTTTAGCAATACCAAGTTGACCTTTACCACCATCAATCAGCAATAGATCCGGCAATGGCTGCTTCTTATAACGCCGCGTCAGCACTTGCTTCATCGCCGCATAATCATCACCACCTTGGATATCATGAATCGCATACTGACGATAATCACGGCGACGCGAGCCACCTTGGTCAAAGACCACGCAGCTACCGATGGTCGCCTCACCCATGGTATGCGAGATATCAAAACACTCGATACGGTCGATGGTTCGATCAGTAACCTCTGCTAGCACCTCTTTAAGCGCGCCAAAGCGGGCATGCAATTCTAAATAATCACCAAGTTTGGTTTTTAGCGCATTATTGGTATTAAGTTTTGCCAAATCTAACCACTCAGCGCGGTGCTCACGGACATTGGTTTTAATGACGACTTTGCTACCAAAATGCGTTGCCAGTGCTTCACTCACCGCTATCTGATCGGGTAGCTCATGACTTAAGATAATTTCTGCTGGCAAGTCATCGGTCACCTGAAAATAGAATGAAGTAATAAACGCTGATAAATTATCAGCAAGAGGCTCACTGCTATCAACATCAGGGAAATAGTTCTTACCGCCTAGCACGCGCCCGCCGCGCACCGTCAATACATTGACACAGGTCATGCCTGCTTGGCTGGCAATAGCTATTACGTCGGCCTCGCCTTGTACGGTATAAACGGCTTGCTTTGCTTGGACTTCACGCAGCATAGACAGCTGATCCCGATAAAAGACCGCCTTTTCAAAATCTAAAACTTCAGCCGCACCTTCCATTTTTTCAATCAGCGTACTATGGATATCGCTAGAATCGCCTTTTAGGAAACGAATGGTGTTATTCACATCTTCCGCATATTCTTCTGGCGATACCAAACCAACACAGGGCGCACGGCAACGCTTAATCTGATACTCAAGGCAAGGGCGCTTGCGCTGTTTAAAAAAGGTATTGGTACATTGGCGCATCTGAAACATTTTTTGCATGAGCACCAGGGTCTCTTTTGCCGCATGCGCAGAAGGGAAAGGACCAAAAAACCGGCCTTTTTGGTGATTGCCTTTACCGCGACCATAAGCCAATCTGGGATAAGGTTTATCGGCTGAGATAAACACATAAAGATAAGATTTATCATCACGCAATAGCACGTTATAAGGCGGACGGTGTTCTTTAATCAGATTTTGCTCGAGCAGCAGCGCTTCAGTTTCACTACGAGTAATAATGGTTTCGATATTATGAATCCGCGCGACTAACGCTCGCGTCTTTGGATGGTCAATGGTCTTGGCAAAGTAGCTGTTGACGCGACTTTTAAGCGACTTGGCTTTACCGACATAAAGAATATCGCCATTTTTACCGAGCATTTTATATACCCCTGGCAAATTTGGCAGGCGCTGAATCAAATGCTTAAGACGGGCTTTTTTATCGTCGACGGGACTCGATGCTGAGACATTAACCATAGAATTTACTGCTCTCAAGATACTGATATATAGCTATTTATGGGGCGATAGTGAGTGTTTTACAAGAACCTTTATCAGCTTAGCAACAACCATAAAAAAAGCCAGCACCAAGGCTGACTTTTTGCAGAAAAACAACCCTACAGTGCGACTAGTGACGGAAATTTGGTAATAATGCTGGGATACCTGGCAACATACC
Organism: Psychrobacter communis; assembly: GCF_014836505.1. Taxonomy (NCBI): domain Bacteria; kingdom Pseudomonadati; phylum Pseudomonadota; class Gammaproteobacteria; order Moraxellales; family Moraxellaceae; genus Psychrobacter; species Psychrobacter communis. The sequence goes on along the minus strand of NZ_JACSQR010000007.1, from coordinate 72,311 downwards.
GACGATTGCCATAACCCCTGTTAATATCACAAACGTGACCACAGGAATAATCCAGCGGCTCATTTTGGTCAGATTGGCACTACGCTCTTTCGAGCCAATTAAGCCTAAATTATCCAGTACTAGAGTAATTGACCAACCAAAGGCTGGATTTACCAAGGCTGACGCAAAGACAACAATAGCAGCAGACTGAGTGGTTTTGCCCTCGCGTGTCATCTCCATCCCAGCTTCAAGCAATGGGATAAAGACACCAACAATCAGCGCCACACACATCACCGGTTCCCAAATAGCCAAATCCATGGGATAACCCCAAATACCGGCAATAAGACAAAATACGCCCGTTAATACCGCACCAGCTGGAATAGGACGTTTGGCAATTGCGGCGGGTACAATATACGTGCCCCATGACGACGCAAAGTTTGCACCGCCTAATAAAGAACCTGCTACCTGACGAATAGAAGCACTGGTCATGGTATCATCGATATCCATAAGCACGCGCTCAGTGCGTTTTGGATAGCTAATTTTTTGAAAGACTTGATGACCTAAAAAGTCTGGCGACCACATGGCGACGGCCAACACCGCAAAGGGTAACACCACAACGAAGCTTTCAATGGTTGGCAATCCGAGCATCCAACCGGTATCTTCACCCCACCAATACATAGGGTTCATGTGCGGTAAACCCGGTGCCGTTTCAAAAACAAAGGGTGCACCCATCGCAAAGGCAACCCCGCCACCTAACAGACAGCTTAACGGTACCGCAAGCCAGCGCTTTTGGAAGTTCTCTAACACCGCATATAAGATAATCGTCAGTAAAATGACCACAAAGGCAATATGCGCCATGCCAATACCTTCTGCCCACGCAAATAGGTTTTTGACTTGCGAGATGGTACCAATAAAGCCCAGATACAACAGCAAGCCACCGCACACGCCTTTACTGGTCAAGTTTGCTAGCAAACTACCTCCTTTACTGATGGCAAGTAACAAGCCAAAAGCACCGATTAGCAAACCGAAGGCCATTGGGTGACCGCCAGCAGCAACGACGATAGGAATGAGCGGAATCAGTGGACCGTGCGTACCGGCAAGGTTAGCAGTTGGTAGTAGGAAACCTGAGAATAAGATAATAAAAAATGAAACGATTAGCAGCTCATAGCGGACGTTTTCTAGGACAAAGGCATCACCTAAACCAAGCGGGCCGGCAAAGGTTGCCGCAATAGCACCCACCATCACGACTTTACCAATGGTCGCGGCCATCGCCGGAATCGTATCTTCATATTCAAAACGATAATCACGGAACGGCAGATTGGGTCGCCAGCGTTTCGGCTGCATGATTTGCAATTCATGATTGAGATAGGCGTTACGATTTTTAAAACTAGAATTGGGCTTATGTAAGTCTACATAGCTGTCTTGCAAATCACTATCAGAAGGGGTTGGTTGCTGCGGGTTGGACCCTGAGGCGGGAAGCTGTGTACCACTCATCACATTTCCTTATGTCGACTGAGGTTTGAGCGGCGCTACTACCCTAAGAGCGGGTAAATATGACGCTGCCCAAAACAAAATTGCGGCTATTGTAAGGCATCGGCAAGGATAATGCGAGGCTTTATAGATGAAAAGATACCATACGTATCGTTATGAAAAGTATTTATTATGGCTTAGCAGGTAACACTTATAAAAATGTAATGAATCCACGTAAAGGATAAGCGGTATCATGGTCATTTTGCGCTTGTTACGCTTTAAAGCTGGTGAGCTTAGGTGTTTTTCACTATGATAAATATCTTTTTATCGCCCATTGCTTGGTAGCTCGTATTTAAAAGCAGCAAGCACGGCCGTCAAGGTTGACTGCATACAATAAAAATACTCCATACGATAAAAAAATCCATACGATAAGATTAGCAAAACCGGAAAAGCCAATAGGAAATATTGATGAGTTTACTGCCTAAAAATCTTGAAACGCTGAAACGTAATGCCAAAAAAAACATCATTCCATTACTCACCCCTTATTTGCTTAAATTGCGTATCAACACTTATGCGCCCTACATCGGTGCCGGTATCAAGATTGAGCATATCAACCTAGACCAAGGTTTATGCGTGGTCAACATGGGGCTAAATAGCTTAAATAAGAATATCGTTGGCACCCAGTTCGGTGGCAGTCTATATTCGATGGTTGATCCATTTTATATGCTGATGCTGATGCACCAACTCGGTAGCAGCTACGTGGTTTGGGATAAAAGCTCACATATTGAATTTATCGCCCCTGGCAATAGCAAAGTCACCGCGCGCATGAAAATCCCTAGCGCTGAAATTATTACTATTCAGGAATTGGCGAAAGAAGGTGAGCCGGTATTTCGTGAATATAAGGTCGATATCGTTGATGAACAACAAAAAGTCATCGCGACTGTGACTAAGACCCTTTATATTCGACTGCGTAAGTACAGCAAATCTAAAGACCAAACCAACCGTATAGACAACCTTGAAAGCTAACGTTAAGCTTAAAGCGTTCAATTAAAATAAAGCCCCACATACAAAAACCCCAATCTGGCATGCGCACAGATTGGGGTTTTGTCTTTTTTGGTATGGCCCGCTTATTTATAAATAAACCTATGAATAAGGGCTTGTATCTACTTTTACTTCATAATGCAGCTGTACAATAGACGGCTGAATCATATAAGTAATTTTAAGCGCGATGCTTAAAATCAGATACTCGGTACAGTCTAAGCGTCAGTTTTTTTCTGAGCCGCTTTAGGAGCACGAGCAACCAACTTTTCGCGGATACGTGCTGATTTACCAGAGCGCTCACGTAAGTAGTATAGTTTCGCACGGCGAACTGCGCCACGGCGTTTCACTTCAATGCTATCAATGATTGGTGAATGCAATTGGAATGCACGCTCAACACCAACACCGCTTGAAATTTTACGAACGGTAAATGCTGAGTTTAGACCGCGGTTACGCTTAGCAATTACAACGCCTTCAAAAGCCTGTAAACGCTCACGCTCACCTTCACGTACTTTTACTTGAACCACAACGGTATCGCCGGGTGCAAAGCTTGGGCGCTCAATCAATTGAGCATTTTCGATGACCTGAACCAATGGATGCTTGTTGCTCATGAGAGTTATCTCCTCACATTAGATAATAGAGGCTTGACGCATATCACCTGTTTGTAATAATGAATCATAGCTATTATTAATATCTTGGATTAATAATAACTACAACGTAAATGGGTTATGACCAACGGCCATGATGCTATGACACGTTTTATTGTTGCTCAAAATTTTATTGCTTAACTGTTTATGTTTTTAACCGCTATTAACTAACGTGGCTTTTTATCTGCTTTTGTCAATGCCTTTAACCACTTCGCTTGCTCGACCGTTGGCGTAAACGCTTGCCATAAATCTGGACGCCGCGCTTGCGTACGTTCGACCTGTTGGCTAAAGCGCCACTTGGCGATATTGCCATGATGTCCTGAAAGTAGAACTTCAGGAACCGCCAACCCAGCAAATTCATGCGGCTTGGTATAGTGCGGACAATCAAGCAAACCATCGACAAACGAGTCTTGCTCAGCAGATTTATCATCACCCATAATATCAGGCAGACGACGTATCACACTATCCATGAGCACCATTGCTGGTAGCTCGCCACCGGTCAACACATAATCACCGAGCGATATCTCCATGTCGACATACTGCGTCAGTAAGCGCTCATCAATACCTTCGTAACGACCACATAATAAAATCATGCCGTCATACTCAGTCATACTGACCACACTACTTTCGCTGAGCGTTTTGCCTTGTGGTGACATATATATCACCGGACAGTGCGCACTATCGACACGGCAACCGTGCTGACTGGCGCGCAGGCGGGCATCCTCAATTGCTAGGGATAATGGCTCAGCCATCATCACCATACCAGGACCTCCACCATACGGGCGCTCATCAATACGGCGATAATTATCCGTAGTATAATCACGTGGATTGATGCATTCAATCGTGACTTGCTCCTGAGTGACTGCCCGTCCCGTGATTCCAAACTCACGAATCGTGGCAAACATTTCAGGGAAAATACTAATCACGGCAAAATACATCAGATCTCTACTTGCATAAACACTGCGTGAATGACGTTTTTATCAATCAAAAGAAATTACGATTAATAATCACTTTGCCATGCCACAAGCACGGTTTTCTCAGCCAAATTGACCTCAATCACCGTTTGCTTATGCCAAGGTATCAGGCGCTCCTCGGCGTCCAAACTGTCTGACGTTGCCGCGACACGCATGATGTCATGGGCCCCGGTTTCAAACATTTCAGTAATCTCGCCTAAGTTTTCGTCCTGCTCGTTTATCACGCGCAGGCCAACCAAATCTGACCAATAATATTCGTCTTCACCGGTTTCTGGCAAAACGTTTTGCTCAACCCAAATGGTCACGCCATTCATGGTCTCTGCAACGTTACGATCAGGGACTTGCTCAAATTGAGCGACAATGCCCGTCCCTTGCTCGCGCCACGCCTTTACGGTTAAAGGCTTCATGCCAGTAGCAGTTTTCATCCACCAAGGCTGCATGTCAAAGATTGCCGTGCGATCATCCGTGTCACTAAATACCCACAGCCAGCCTTTGATGCCATAAGGCTTTTTTAGCTGACCGATTTTCATAAGCGCACTAGCGTTTGGAACAGATGACATAACGGCTAACCTAACGATGACTAAAACAACAATGATAGATACAGCAATGACTAAAAAACGAGGATAAATACAATTCAATCAACAGCGCTAAGCGCAATCAAAAGTCATAAACAGTTAATGGCGCACCCTGGTCAGACCAGTTACGCTATGTTTTCTAAAGTCTGTTGAGACTGCCATAGACCAGCTATCAGCGCCTCATTGACGGTACAAACTTAAGCAGTTGCTTCAGTTTGAGCGGCAGACTTGTTATAAGCTTTTGCTAATGAAGCAACGCGATCTGAAGGTTGTGCACCTTTAGCGATCCACGCATTGTACGCTTCCATGTTTAGGCGTACTGCTTCTTCAGACTCTTTAGCGAGTGGGTTAAAAAAGCCGATGTTTTCAATGTAGCGACCGTCACGCGCGCGGCGTTGATCAGCAACAACTACTTGATAAAATGGGCGTTTCTTGGCACCGCCCCGTGCTAAACGAATAACAACCATGTGAATTCTCTCTTTCGCAGGTATACCAAAAAGGGCATAATTATAGCACAGTCTTATTTTATTGAAAACATAAACCGTGCTTATTTAATTATTTATTAACAATAGCTTAAATGGTAAAGCATGTAAAATACAATTCAAAATATCTTGTCTATTATAGGGACAAAATATTATTTCAGGCTTGAGTCTTCTTGCAAATTGACTATCGTAAAGCAACCTGTCTTATTATTTGATTATGCTATGCTACCAACAATAGCAGTGATAGAAATCTATAAAACATAAGCTTGTAAGCGCGCATACAGCGAGTTACTTTTTATCTAGATATTTAATTTATATAGACATTCAATAAAAATACCTTATTCAACTGCTTTACCTGCCATTTTAAAGAAAATCACTTTACCCATATTTTGATTAATTTTTTGGATATATATGACCACCGCAAAATCACAGCCTCGGCGCAAAGGACGGCTTGCCCGCTCCTACTCTAACAGTTGGCTCACCACCTTGATGGTCGCTTTTATTGTCATTATCAGTGTCGGGGTATCGATTTCGTTTTTTTGGCGCAGTCTATATTTGCCAGAGCTTAAAAATCATGCGCGCTATCTGACCAGCGAATTACGCTTGATGAACAGTGTTAATAAAGACTGGAAGAATGAGCCGGCTGTACGGCAATGGATTTATCAACATTCACATGTGGTGGTGGTCAATAATCCTAGCGATTTTCCGGTGATAGAGGATAAGGCGTTTGTTGGCGTCTTTACCGATGTGTTGCAGCGCGAAATTGGTGCGCAATTGGGTCGTCCCGTAGAGGTCTACTTTAAGTTTAAACCAACGCCGCAGCTGTGGGTGCAAGACAGTCGCGATACCAGCTTTTGGATTCGCGAGCCGGTGGTATATTACTCACAGTACAGTCCCGCTTTATTAGTATTATTTTTAGTTGGCTTACCAATTTTAACCTTGCTGACCATTATTTTATTAGCGCGGCAATTAAATCGTCCACTACGCTATTTGCAGCGTGCGGCGACCAACTATATTCGCTTGGGTCACGCTACCACTTTACCGACCCACAATGGTCCTACTGAGATCCGCCAAGTTAATATGGCATTTAATCGCTTATTTACTACCCTCAATCAAGCACAAAAAGAGCGGACGATTATGCTGGCGGGCATCTCGCACGACTTGCGCACGCCGCTGACCCGTATGCGTTTAACCGCTGAGATGCTGCCCGATGAATTTTTCCGTGAAGGTTTGATTTACGATATCGAAGATATGGATGCGATTTTGGAGCAGTTTATTTCCTTTATGAAAGACGGTTCCGATGAGCCAGTGCGCCTGACCAATTTGGACACCATATTTAATGAAATCATGGTGCAATTTGCGCCGCTAGAGTTTATTTATCAATCCGAATGTCAAAAAATGGTACCCGTACGGCCAATGTCTATCAAACGCTTGGTGATTAACTTGGTTAATAATGCCAAACGTTACGGCAAACCGCCCATTTATTTATCCGCGACCGTGGTGCCGACATTCATAGAAAAAACGGTGGTAGAAGACAGCGATGTAGTGACTGAAAATGAGGTCAATAAAGAAGCAAAAGAGCAGTTATTGATATGTGTGCGCGACTGCGGTGAGGGCGTCGCAGAAGACCAATTAGAGCGTATTATGCAACCGTTTGAGCGCGGGGAGTCAGCACGTACTACTCAGGGTAGCGGGCTTGGTCTAGCGATTGTCGATCGTATCGCGCGCCTGCATCATGGGACGGTCGAGGCCATCAATCATCCAGATGGCGGCCTACAAGTCTGTGTCCGTATTCCACTTATCTCTAAAGTTGCCGGAGAGCCGCCATTGGCTTCTGACAATGACAAAATAACTAACGCTGCTAGCAATATAGACGACCAATAAAATAGATGGTCGTTAAATAAAAGTAGCAGGCAACATCAAAGAATTGCTAATAACTGATCGTTATTAGCGACTTTAATAACCCTACTTTTTAGTACCAATCACTGGAGGAATGTACTCGGCGCTATTACTAAAAGTTAAAGGTTGGGTTATTTCTTGCTGCGCAGCCTTTAGCGTCTCAGTGCTGGTTGGCTGCTGTAAAAATAAATAATATCCAAGCGCTGCTGCGTTCAATACCACTAAACCACCAAACAAATACGGCATCCTTTGCCCTCCTCTACTATCAATAAGCTCATTTCAATCATTTTAATACATCATCAATATCAATTTATCCGTCATTATAAAAGATTAAGCATCGAAATCGCGTTCACTTTTTTCTTGCGTCAATTCATCGGCAGCAAGGACTTGGGTCAATGGTTTAATCGGCCAAGTCATGACAAAGCGTGCGCCGCCAAGCTCACGGCTCTCGTCCACTTTCATATTGCCATTAAACCAAAAAGCGATACGCGATACGATAGACAAGCCCAAACCATAACCACCTGAGGCACGTGTACGACTATCGTCTAAGCGCGAAAACGGTATAAAGACTTTTTCACGGTCGGCTTCAGGGATACCGTGCCCATCATCTTCTACGCTGACAAAAGCATTACCTTTTTTCACTCCCGCACTAATGATAATTGTACTCTCAGCATAACGTAAAGCATTCCCGGCTAAGTTCTGAATCACCCGGTGCAGGTAACGTCTATCCGCAACTGCCGTTACTTTTGCATTTGGCAGCTTGGTTACTATCTTAATGGGTTTGCCTAAAGCATTGGTTTCACGCTCAATTTGCTCCAGTAACTCGCGCAGATTGACCGGTTCTAAATCCAGTTTTGGTGAGCCTTCTTCAAGTTTGGCGTACGTTAGAATCTCATCAATCAAACCATTTAGAGCTTCGATATCTTCATCAATATAATCACGCTGCATAAAGCGCGAATCTTCATCATCGGTATCTGCCAGCATATCGACAGCGAAACGAATACGTGCAACCGGCGTTCGCAGTTCGTGCGATACTGCCCGCGTCAGCTCGCGCTGCGATTCAATCAAACGCTTAATATGTGCCGTCATCGCATTAAAGGTCGCGGATAGACGCGCAATTTCATCTTGTCCGATAACCTGCACTTTGATATCAAGATTGCCTTTACTGACTTCGTTAACGCCCACTTGAATCAGTTGCAGCTTGCGCTCTAGCGGGAAAATAAGCGCATACACGCCTAAGCTGATTAAGAACATACTGATCAAAATCATACTGACAATCAGATTGAGCGGGAACCAGTTAAACAAAGGTACCGGCCCGATTAAAATCGCCATATCATTGATTTCAGACGGTACAACCACTTTAATCGACGAATAACTTTTACTGGTATTGGTATCTTGTAATAAGATGACGACCTCATCGCGGCGCAAGCGTGCCATTTGATCGGGGTCTAAATTAAGGGTATTGATCGCTCTAAACTCTAATGGAAAAGAAAACTTCTCTTCCAATTGAGCCAAACGCGCACGCTTATCGGATAAAGTCGCGTAATAGGACAAATCATCAAGCAAAAATACCGCGATGGCACGTACTTGCTGCTCGGTTACTTGCGAGATACGTGCGGTTAAAACGCTCTCGTTGTCCGGTAAGCGATAATAAACATCGGCATAAATAGGCTGGGCAACATAGCGAACGACGGTGTTGCCTTTTTCAAAACGGCGCAGCTCACTGGCATTAAAATCGACCTCGTTAATAGGCACAATGTTGAATTCTGCGCCAAATAAGCTACTGGCATCAGACAGCCAATACTCACGCTGCGATTCGCTTTCTTGATGCGCAATGCCTTCAGCAACGATATGAAAAGCGCCCGTAGCCATATTTTCCCGGTAAGATTGGACGCGTTCTTTATTGATCGTATCCATCAACAATTGCGCAAATAATGCCACACACAAACAGACAATGAGCAGTCCAGCATAAATACGAACAAAGATACTGTGTTTAAGAGAAGAAACTAATGACATACGTGCCGTGACCAACCTAATAAAAAATTATTGATAAAGGAAGAAGAGAAATTCTTGCAGCGCAGTTTATCTCATATAATCAAAATATCCTAAAAACGCTACGGTGTTGCTGATATCAATTTTTTGTAGCCTCTGTCTGCGCAGGCACAGCAAGCAAGAAAAATTGATATTAGCAGTGCGTGATGTATCGATATTACTTTTCACTCACTATACTATTAATCTAGCGTCCATAATTATCGCTCAATTAAACCACATAACGCAGCATTTAAGTTTAAAAATTAAAATTTAGACCATAAAAAACCAGCTTTACGCTGGTTTTTTATTAAAAAGTATTTTAGTAAAGAGAATTGCATTAACAATTTGCTGTTAATTGCCTTCTTTAACGAACAAATAACCTTTACTACGCACGGTTTTGATGCGTTTAGGATTTTCTGGATCATCACCAATTTTTGGACGGATACGTGAGATACGTACGTCGATTGAGCGATCTTGACCGTCATATTCGATACCGCGTAGACGCTCAAAAATATCTTCGCGTGACAAGATACGACCAGCGTTAGACGCGAGTAACCATAATAAGTCATATTCGGCACTGGTGAAATCAACCAATTCGTCACCCAAGTTCACTGAGCGACCGCCATTGTCGATAACCAACTCACCAAACTCAAGACGCTGCGGCACATCTTCCGATGGCGCATTTTCTGAGCGGCGTAATAAAGCACGGATACGGGCAAGCAATACACGTGGCTGCGCAGGCTTAGCGACATAGTCATCAGCGCCCATTTCAAGACCCAAAACCTGATCCATATCTTCTGTGCGCGCGGTCAGCATCAAAATAGGATTTTGATAGTGTGGACGTACTTCACGACATACCGTCAAGCCATCGCTACCAGGAAGCATGACATCAAGTACGACCAAATCTGGTTGTTCATTGACAATACGGCGAATGGCGCGATTACCATCGGTTTCAATTGCCACTTCTAAACCATTTTTAACCAAGTAATCTTGGGTCAACATGGCTAAACGCTCGTCATCCTCAACAATCAAGATTCGGGGGGTGTTGTCTTCTTCATTCGTTGTCATTGTTATATCCTCTAATACATCTTATTTAAAAGCGGTGAAAATAAGAGCGGTAAATTAATAGCACCGTAACTCAATCAATTTGTAATCCAATACAGGCAGTGACCGTAACACGGTTACAAACTTGGTAGCACAGTATACTATTAAACACACAGCTTCCTATACTATAGCTTATAGTTAGTAACAAAACCTATAAACTACGTCCTATAAAACGTTAGTTTGCGTCCAAAAATTATACCTCTTATTAACTTTAAAAGGCATAGGATAAATTTTATTCAATAATTCTACTGGTCTTATATCGAACCAACGCTTTAAAAGCCCAAACATTAAATACTATTAAATGACGCCAAAGAACTGCTGGACTTTTAAAATAAAAAACGTGGTTACTACACTCTAATATAACCATATATCTGCGTTGCCGCTAGTCACTTCTCCATCACTTTATGAAAATAAGTTTAGTTTTTGATAAATATTGCATAACTTAGGAGATTTTCAAATATAGTCAAAATATCCTAAAACGTGACGGTATTGCTGATATCAATTTTTTGTAGCCTCTGTCTGCGCAGGCACAGCAAGCAAGAAAAACTGATATCAGCAGTGCGTACTGTATTGATATTACTTTTCACTCACTATAGTAAATGTCTGAGCTATGGCAAATATTAAACGCTAACTACTAGAAAGCTAACTACTAGAAAGCTAACTATTAGAAGAACAAGCATAAAAAAACAGCCCCTCATGGACTGTTTTTATGTTTATAACAAAAACTAAAGCGTAACAATGTGCTAGGCGCGGTTTTTATATTTACGAATAGTCTGCAGCTGGGCGACTGATTCAGCCAATGACGCTAATGCCGCATTGGTTTGTACAGTATCAGATTGGTTGACCAGCATTTGTTCAGCTTTCTTACGTGCTTCAACGATTTTACTTTCGTCAAGATTGTGCGCACGCATCGCAGTATCAGCAAGTACGGTGACCATTTTTGGTTGTACTTCTAACACACCGCCAGATACATAAATAACTTCTTCTTCACCGTTAGGCGTTTGTACGCGCATCGGACCGGGTTTTAGCAAAGTAATAAGCGGGGTGTGACCTGGCAATATACCAATTTCGCCTTCGGTACCACTAGCTATTAACATGCTAATTTCGCCTGAATACAACTCTTCACGAGCACTTACGACGCGACATTGTAACGTTGCCATACTTAATTCCTTACCATCAAAGCGCGATCAAAAAACAGTAAAAACTGCGATGCGTTACTGAGGAGTAGATATAAAGGTTATATTATACCTACTCGTTAGCCCATACTTATAAAACTTACGCTGCAGAAGACTTCATTTTTTCTGCTTTAGCAACAACTTCGTCGATACCGCCTGCCATATAGAAAGCTTGCTCTGGTAGGTCATCGTATTCACCCGCGATGATTGCTTTAAAGCTAGCAATGGTATCGCGTAATGCAACATATTTACCAGGAGCACCGGTGAATACTTCCGCTACGTGGAATGGCTGTGACAAGAAACGCTGGATCTTACGCGCACGATAAACGACTAGTTTATCTTCTTCTGACAACTCATCCATACCTAGAATGGCGATAATGTCTTTAAGCTCTTTATAACGCTGAAGAACTTCCTGCACGCCGCGAGCAACGTTGTAATGCTCTTCACCGATAACCAATGGATCAAGCTGACGTGAGGTTGAATCTAGTGGATCAACCGCAGGATAGATACCTTGTGAAGCGATATCACGGCTTAGTACCACTGTCGCATCCAAGTGAGCAAACGTCGTTGCTGGTGATGGATCTGTCAAGTCATCCGCAGGTACATATACCGCTTGTACAGAAGTAATTGAACCTGATTGTGTTGAAGTAATACGCTCTTGCAGCATACCCATTTCTTCAGCGAGCGTTGGCTGATAACCAACCGCTGATGGCATACGGCCTAGCAGTGCTGATACTTCAGTACCCGCTAGCGTATAACGATAGATGTTATCAACGAACAATAATACGTCACGACCTTTGCCAGTAGCAGGATCTTTGGTATCACGGAAGTACTCAGCCATGGTCAAACCAGACAGTGCAACACGTAAACGGTTACCTGGTGGCTCATTCATCTGACCATATACCATCGCAACTTTAGATTTGCTAAAGTCTTCAACGTTGACAACTCCCGCTTCTTGCATTTCGTGATAGAAGTCGTTACCTTCACGAGTACGCTCACCAACACCAGCAAACACGGATAGACCTTCGTGTTTAAGGGCGATGTTGTTGATCAATTCCATCATGTTGACGGTTTTACCAACACCAGCACCGCCAAACAGACCAACTTTACCACCTTTAGCAAATGGGCAAAGCAGATCAATAACTTTAATACCTGTCTCTAACAGCTCAGTACTGTTAGACTGTTCTGCATAGCTTGGGGCTTCACGGTGGATGGACCATTTTTCTTCAGCAGCAACTGGACCTTCTTCATCGATAGGACGACCAAGAACATCCATGATGCGACCTAATGTACCCATACCGACTGGTACAGAAATAGGTGCGCCTGTGTTGGTCACTGGTAGGTTACGCTTTAAACCTTCGGTTGAACCCATCGCAATAGTACGTACGATACCGTCACCTAGCTGTTGCTGGACTTCTAGGGTGGTCTCAGTGCCGTCTACTTGCAAGGCATCAAAAATTTGAGGAACTTCGTTACGGTCAAACTCAACGTCAAGAACCGCGCCAATAATCTGTACAATACGACCGCTACTCATTGCGTTCTCCTTGAACTTCTGTATATAGTGGGTTTTATAAAGGGTTTCAATTATGAAACAGCAGCAGCACCGCCAACGATTTCCGAGATTTCTCGGGTAATCGCCGCTTGACGCAGCTTATTATAAACCAACTGTAAATCGTTAATTAGGTCACCAGCATTATCTGTTGCCGCTTTCATCGCAACCATACGTGAAGACTGCTCAGAGGCAATGTTTTCCATTACCGCTTGATAGACAATCGACTCGATATAGCGACCAAGTAATTCATCAATCAAGGTTTTAATGTCAGGCTCGTAGATATAATCCCAGCTCAGCTCTGTTTGTATGCCACTTTCTTCATCACCAAATGAACCCTCTGGTAAAGGTACCAATTGGTTGACAATCGGCTTTTGGGTCATAGCGTTGACAAACTGATTATAGACCACATAAATACGGTCTAATTTACCGTTGCTATAGTCTTCTAACATCGCTTGCACCGGCGCGTTTAATTGCTCAAACGTCGGTTTATCACCATAGTCAGTAACGGCTGAAGTGACTTTACCACCGAAGTTTTTAAAGAAACTCACGCCTTTAGCACCAATAACGGCAAACTCGGCTTGTACGGACTGGTCTTGATACTGCTGAATGCTTTTAGATAAAGCTTTGAATAGGTTAATATTCAAACCACCCGCTAGGCCGCGATCTGATGTGATGACAATATAGCCAACTTTATCAACCGGACGCGAGACCATATATGGGTGTTTGTAATCTGATGAGGCATGCACCAAATGCGAAATAACCCGGCGCATACTATCAGCATACGGGCGACCCACTTCCATGCGCTCTTGGGCACGGCGCATTTTACTAGCGGCTACCATTTGCATAGCGCGAGTAATTTTCTGGGTACTTTTAATACTGGTGACTTTGGCACGTATCTCTTTTAAGCTTGCCATAATGATTCCAATATAAGAGGGTTAAAAAGCATGGGCGTATGCAACAATCATTTAATATAAAACACTGAACTTATCGAAATAATGTCTTTACATCTTGTGGCATGACGCAATCTTAGACCTTCATTGGTTAAAACAGCGGCGCGATTATCTTAAAAGAAAGTCTTTTAGACTTAAAAAGCTTCTTAAATAATGCGCCACTTTTTGCGCTCTAAAGCAGAGCGCTAACCACTTCAGGTTTAACCCGTTAAATTAATAACTGTGATTTTGTTTAAAGGTCTCTAAAGATGACTTTAAACGACCTGCGATATCATCATTATAATTCGCAGTGTCATCAATCTCACGCATCAATTCACTCTGCTCATCATGCATATAGCGTAAGTAAGCTTCTTCAAAAGAACCAATTTTTTCAACAGGAACGTCTGCTAAGAAGCCTTCGTTCGATGCATAAATAACTGCCGCTTGCTCAGAGATAGACATTGGCTGATATTGTTTTTGCTTCATCAATTCAGTCACGCGCTCACCATGATCAAGCTGTTCGCGAGTCGCATCATCAAGGTCTGAGGCAAACTGAGCAAATGCTGCCAATTCACGATACTGAGCTAATGCAGTACGGATACCACCAGATAGCTTTTTGATAATCTTCGTCTGAGCAGCACCACCAACACGCGATACCGAGATACCAGCGTTGACTGCTGGACGGATACCTGAGTTAAATAGGCTAGACTCTAAGAAAATCTGACCATCAGTGATTGAAATCACGTTGGTTGGTACGAAGGCAGATACGTCACCAGCTTGGGTTTCAATGATAGGTAGCGCGGTTAAAGAACCAGTTTTACCAACCACTTCACCATTGGTGAATTTTTCTACGTATGCCGCGTTTACGCGTGATGCACGCTCAAGTAAACGTGAGTGTAAGTAGAATACGTCACCAGGATAGGCTTCACGACCTGGCGGACGACGTAGCAATAGTGAGATTTGACGATAAGCAACGGCTTGTTTTGATAAGTCATCAAATACAATCAGTGCATCTTCGCCGCGGTCACGGAAGTATTCGCCCATCGTACAACCTGAGTACGGTGCGATATATTGAAGTGCTGCTGGCTCTGACGCTGAAGCGACCACCACAGTGGTATATTCAAGCGCACCAGTTTGCTCAAGCTTACGTACGACGTTAGCAATGGTAGAACGTTTCTGTCCGATTGCGACGTAGACACACTTAATACCAGATGCTTTTTGCGCAATGATCGCATCGATAGCCATGGCGGTTTTACCCGTCTGACGGTCACCAATAATAAGCTCACGCTGACCACGACCGATTGGAATCATGGTATCAACGGCTTTATAACCTGTCATGACTGGTTGATCAACTGATTGACGGTCGATTACGCCTGGGGCGATTTTTTCGACTTTATCAGTCATCTTGGCATCGATAGGACCTTTGCCATCAATAGGGTTACCTAAAGCATCAACAACACGGCCTAGCAACTCAGGACCTACGGGTACTTCCAAAATACGACCAGTACAATAGGCTTTTTGACCTTCTTGTAGTTTTAGGAAGTCGCCTAATACTACTGCACCAACAGAATCACGCTCTAAGTTAAGCGCCATTCCGTAGATTTCACCTTCAAACTCAATCATTTCGCCGTACATGGCATCTTCAAGACCATGAATCTGCACGATACCGTCAGATACTTTGACAATCGTGCCTTCATTCTTTGCAGTTGCACCCGCATCAAGGTCTTGAATACGCTGCTTAATCAGATTACTGATTTCCGCTGGATTCAATTGTTGCATTGCCTTGTTTCCTTTAATTTATGATAACCCGCCACTGACTTAAATGCTCTTATATCACGCAAGCTTTAGTAAGCTGCACGGATGATTGGCATTAGGCCGTTAGCTGTGTTTTTAACTGTTGTAACTTGCCACGCATCGAATCATCAATGACTTTGTCACCGACTTTAATCGTAGCGCCCGCCAAAAGACTAGGATCAACCGACTCATGAATCACCACGCTCGCATTGAGCGAGTCAGCAAGACGCGTTTGCAGCGTCTGACGCTGAGCATCAGTTAATGGATAAGCAGAGGTCACATAAGCGTCAAGCTGCTTTAAGCTTATTGCCTTGTGACGGCGATAATGCTCATAAACTTCAGGAAGCAGCGCCAGACGCTCTTGTTCTGATAACTGTTTAACGAAGTTACTAAGTGCTACTGATACTTTAGGATAGCTGGCGTTTTGGTCATGACGAGCCCCTTGGGTCTCACCTAATAACTGCTTAAAAGCAGAATCATTCACGCTAGCTACTTGCGTATCATAAAGATCGACCAAAGCAGCTGACTTATGCTCAGCAGAAACAGCTGGATTGTCTAGCCAAGTACTGAACGACTTGTCATTGACAACGGTAGCGGCAATAAATAAGAAGTTTTCCCACTCATTTACTACCCCGTTTTCATTGGCATAGTCAAACGCGGCTTTAGCGTACGGTCGTGCTAAGGTTGATAAGTCAGCCATGATATCCTCACAATTACAGCTTCGCCGCCAGTTGGTCTAACATACTGGCATGTTTTTGCACATCGACTTTGTCTTGCAAAATCTTTTCAGCACCAAGTACAGCCAGTTCAGCAACTTGGGCACGCAATGATTCACGCGCTTGATTGATTTCTTGGTCGATAGAGGCTTGCGCTTGTTGACGAATGCGTTCGCCTTCTGCTTGGGCTTGCAATTTTGCATCTTCAA
Source organism: Psychrobacter communis (assembly GCF_014836505.1). Lineage (NCBI taxonomy): Bacteria > Pseudomonadati > Pseudomonadota > Gammaproteobacteria > Moraxellales > Moraxellaceae > Psychrobacter > Psychrobacter communis. Next base: position 55,737 of record NZ_JACSQR010000007.1, on the reverse strand, counting down.
CAAGCTGATTGGCGCTCTTGTTCGCTTGCTCAATTAGCGCAGCAGCTTTAGTTTTTGCAACATCAAGCTCCTGCTGTACATTTTGCTCCGCGGTCGCTAAATCTGCTTTTGCTTTTTCTGCGGCGTTTAAGCCTTCAGCGATTTTACGCTGACGCTCATTAATGGCACCGATAAGTGGTGGCCACACGAATTTCATGCAAAAAATAACAAATATTGCAAAAGCAATGGCTTGACCGATGAGGGTAGAATTGATATTCACGTGATCACCTCTTTGTTAATGAAAAATCAGTTTCATTGATCATATTTGATAGCCAAACTTTGGCTATGTTTAATATACAAACTTTGACCACCAAACATTTACAACTGAGCTTTCTGATTAACCTGCTAGAGGGTTAGCGAACAACAATAGCATAGCAATACCAACACCAATCATCGGTACGGCATCAAGTAGACCTGCCACGATGAACATACGAGTTTGCAGTTGTGAACCAAGTTCTGGTTGACGTGCAACACCTTCTAAGAACTTGCCGCCTAGAATAGCAAAACCAATGCCTGTGCCAAGTGCGCCAAGACCGATAAGCAGTGCTACTGCGATAACTGTGTAACCACCTAATACTGGATCCATTGATGTATCCTCATTTACCTATTGAATGTATATAATTAATGTTCAGTTGATGATGCAAGCGACATATAAACTATCGTCAACATCATAAATACGAACGCTTGAAGGGTAATAATTAAGATGTGGAAAATCGCCCACGGCACCGATAACGCCCATTGAATCCAAAACGGCATCAGGGCAATCAATACGAAGATTAGCTCCCCAGCATACATGTTACCGAACAGACGCAAACCTAGTGAAATGGGTTTGGCAATCAAAGTAACAAACTCTAAGATAAAGTTGATGGGGATTAAAATGATTTGCATGATTGGGTTTTTGGCGCTAAACGGATGCAATGTTAACTCACCGATAAAACCACCCAACCCTTTTTCTTTAATACTGTAGTAAATAATCAACGCAAAGACAGAAAATGACATGCCTAGGGTGATATTAGGGTCAGTCGTTGGTACAATCTTGAAGAACACGTGATGTGGATCATGACCCATCGCAGCGCCAACTTGACCTGCTAGACTTGGAATGAAGTCGATAGGCAATAAATCCATCAAGTTCATTAAGAAAATCCATACAAAAATGGTCAACGCTAGCGGCGCAATCAATTTTGACGTACCACTATAAGAATCGCGAACGTTGTTATCAACAAACTCAACGATCATCTCAACCGCTGCTTGAGTTTTGCCGGGAATGCCTGAAGTAACTTTTTTGGCAACCATCCAAAAGATGGCACAAAATAAAATACCCAGACCGATTGACCATAACATGGAATCAAGATGGATAGCTTTAAAACCCATTAACCCTGCTTCTTCAGCAGTATAGGCAACTTTCCAACCTTCGCCCGGCAGATAGCCGTACGTCCAATTCGTTAAGTGGTGAGAGATATATTCTGATGATGTTTGCTCGGATGCCATAATGTAAGCTTCTTATTAATCAACGATTTAATCAACTACCAAAAAATATGGTTGTCATCTGATGAGGCGTTTGCGTTGTCACCAATCTGCGATTAAGCAAATCCAGAAAAACACTTACAGCCCTCATGTAACCAATAACATCCAACCCATAGCTCTATAACTACTCTGTTATTCTTAAATAATTAAGCGGAATAACCAATTTTTTTATTGCGGCGGCTCAATTTGATAGTCATGGATAAATTTTAGCTATCAAAAAAGGGCGCACGATTATTCATTAATGGCCCTTGCATATCTACGCAAATTTTTAAGTATGTGTTTACTTATCTTATTTTCATCACACCCAATACGGTGCTCAGCAGCAAGACAGTTAGCTGTCTATATTAATGCAGCGTTGTAATCGTGTAAAGTCAATTATGACTTTTTTATTTACGGTATGAATACGTTAAGCGCTGTTAACGTTCGCTACTATGGCTTTGCGTCTATCCATCAAAGCCGATAATTCAATTGTATTTGAACACCCTATTTAAAAAGAGGGTTCCTTATCGCGATTTTTACGCTTAGCTCTAATTAAGCGTCTTTATTCATACTTTTATTGTAAAAACAGTTTTCAGTCACTTAATCATTGATTGATGACTTTTTAACAGTAATCTTAGAGAAGCTGGACCGCAGGATGACAAATGTATGTGCTGTATTATTGAGCTATTAAAATTATAATAGCTTATAAAGTTAGCGTATCTGCCACAACATCCAACTGTGACTAATCTGCATTACCATAAAACCGACGAATAGCGCAGGCGCTGATAGAGGTTGTATGGTAATAAAAATTAGTGCAAAACCACATACGGTCAGTAGCCATTTGACCATTTGACCACGATATAGCTGGCTGACAATGTGTCTGCGCGCGCGATATCCGGTATACCAAAAGATAAATCCAGCAAAGACCGCTTGGATGGCAAAACTGAGTAGCGCCCCAATAGCGTTGCTCTTTGCAATAACAAGCGTATTGCCGTTATTACCCAACCAAGTAACATCTACTATCCAACCGAGCACAATCAGGATAAATAAAATCCATGCTTGGCGTTTTAGATAAATAGCAATCTTATCTCTTTGGGTGCGTTTGGCAGGTTTGGTCATTGATATTTCTATAGCTCTATAACGTGGGGACAATGCCGCACCGTTGCGACAATATTATCCGTGAATGGCTCACTCTACAGACGTTATCTTTTAACCAAAATAAAACGCCACTTATTATAGGGAGCAAGCAGATTTTAAGCAAGTGAAATATGACTTTTATCAAGCATTTAGTTATTTAGCGCTGAAAATCTCTCTACAGAGTCAATAAAGTAGCACTAATAACCTCTAAATCCATCTATTCTACCGTTAATTTAACTTGCATCATTTCAAATAGCCTAAAAGCTCAGCTTGCTATTAGGGTTACCGATATTTAGGAAATACACTGACGGATTTGCTGTGCCATTGTCTGCCAGCCGCTAACAAAATCTTTACTGTTGCTCATGTCTTCCGCTTGCACGGTACTCTTAACTGGCTGTAACTTTGTAAGCAAACCTTTAGCAGGCTGACTTGGACTAACCAAGCACATTTGTTTTGCTGGGCGCTGCTCATTTAACCAGCGCAACTGACTGGCTTTTGGCGCTAAATGATGGTCAGTACTTAAGCTGCCAATTAATTGGAACTTGGCGCTGTCTTCCATATATTGATAAGCATCATGATAGGCCCAATACGGCAAAGGTTTTTGCGCGTGGTTTGCATGAGCTGACGCCACGGCTTTATTCATGCGCTGGGCAAATTTTTGCGCATTGGCATGATAGAGCTTTTTATATTGCGGATTGGCATGACTGTGAATGACAGCAAGCGCTCGCGTAATGGCTTTAGCGTTTTCAGGATCGAGCCAAATATGCGGATCGAGCGTACCAGCAATGGCTTTGCCTTTAACATCGCGCAGCGGATGACGATTAAAGGCATCGAACTTAAATAACGCAATCGCATTGGGCGCGCTATTGAGCGTGGTGGCTAGGTTGTTTTCTAGCGGCTCGCCAAACCAAACCACAAACTTACTATTTTGAATGGCCTTGATATCGCCGGGACTGATACTGCCGTGATGTCCGACCTCCCCTGCTTGCAATAATTGCTTGGCTGATGGCGCGCCTTCCGTCACCGCTTGGCTTAATAAAAACAGCGGATAGTTACTGACGCTCACTGTTGCTGCTTGCGCGCTCATCATGAACGAGGCAAATATAAGCACACCAGTTATGAGCAATCGCGGTAAGCGCAGAGGTAAATGCATAAAGTTTTTAAATAATGGAATCATAATGGCGGCTTTTAAGGTTCAAGGATAAATGACAAAGATAGTTATAAATATTTTGCAACGTTATTCTAGTTATAAAACAGCAGACCTGTGAATAAATGCAAAGGACCTCTCTGTTTTACGTTTTAGTATGTTATACTATAACAATATAAAAAACCATTATAAAATATCCATTAACTAAAAATACTGTTCATCACACCGCTAAACCGTCTTTAGGAGCTTGCTGCATGTCTACTCATTCATCTGTTTGCGCTCATGTCCATGATGTGCAAGATTTTACAGCGTCCGATGTCAATGAGCGTTTACTAGCAGCCAAAGAGCAATGTCGCTCAAGCGGCGCGCGCTTTACGCCGCTGCGTCAGCAAATCTACCAGTTGGTGCTAGAAGCCAATAAACCAGTGGGCGCTTATGATCTAATCACTCAATTGCAGCAGATGCGCCTTGCCGAGCCTGAAGCAGAAAGCGACAGCTCGAACAATCAAGCAAATACTCAAACGCCAAAAAATGTCGCGCCGCCGACGGTTTATCGCAGCTTGGAGTTTTTATTGAGCGAGGGCTTGATTCACCAGCTAACCTCGATTAATGCTTATGTGCCTTGTTGTCACCCACGCGCCCAACATACAGCGGCGTTTTTAATCTGTGCCCAGTGTCAGCGGGTACAAGAATGCAGCAGTTTGCCAGTACAAGAAATGATGAGCTTTGCAGAGCAAGACGTTGGCTTTACGGTCGAGCGTAGCGTCATTGAATTGAGCGGTCGTTGCCAAGCGTGTCAGTAAAATAACGGTTTGCTTATATTTTTAACCTGAATTTTAGGTTTACGCTTTCATGCTGAATCATTATTCTGCCATTTCTTAATTGTCATTAATACATCAGTACTATCCTATGAGCCTAGCAATTTTACCAACCAAGCCCTCTGCTATGAATATAAGCGATAAAACCATGCCTAACGCGGCTAAACTGCTGAGCTTAAGTAATATCAGTTACCATATCGGGCAGCAACGTATCCTCTCGCATATCGATATTGATATCGCTGTTAATGAAACGGTTAGTCTGATCGGACCCAATGGCGCGGGTAAATCCACCTTAGTTAAACTAATTTTAGGTTTAATCGAACCGACCAGTGGCCAGATAACGTCGCACCAAAACTTGCAACTTGGCTATGTGCCGCAGCGCTTTGCCGTGCCGCCTATTTTACCGTTACGCGTTTGCGATTTATTGGCGCAAGCCGATAAAAAACGCTTAACGGCTGAGCAGCGGCAATTTATCTTTGATAATTTGTCGTTGACGCATTTATTGTCGCGGCAAATGCTGCATTTATCAGGCGGTGAAACCCAGCGAGTATTATTGGCGCGTGCCTTATTAGACAAGCCCAATTTATTAATTTTAGATGAGCCGATGCAAGGACTAGACCCTGATACCGAGGTTTGGCTGTATCAGTTTATCGATGAGCTGCCGGAGTTTTTGCGCTGTGCCATGCTGGTGGTGTCGCATGATTTGCATTGGGTCATGAAAGGTAGCAGGCGTGTCATTTGTTTAAATAAGCACATTTGCTGCGAAGGGCAACCAAGCGAGCTTGCGATTAGTTCGGAGTTTCAGAAGCTTTTTGGCCATCATTATGAGCAGCCATATGTGCATCAACCGCACGCTTGCGAGCATCACGCCCCGAGTGAGATATAATTAAAAAACCAAGCTTTTTAGGCAAATTGCCTTGTTCCTTTTATAAAAACGTTACGGATATCTATTATGACCGCTTGGTTAGCCATCATAGCTCCTGCTTGGATTGCTGGTAGCATTTTAGCGCTACTTTCTGCGCCTTTAGGCTGCCTAGTCTTATGGCGGCGCATGGCATTTTTTGCCGATGCCTTGGCACATGGCACGTTACTTGGTGTGGCATTGGCAGTTTTGTGGCAATTACCAATGGGCATTGGCATTGGCATCGTCAGTATTTTGGTCGTACTGGGCTTAGTATTCATCGATGATGAGCGTCTGCCGGTCGATGCAGTGCTGGCCGTGGTTGCAGTATCGCTGCTGTGTTTAGGTTTATTAACCTTGACGCAGCTTACCGATCAGCAAGCCAATGTTTTAGGTTTTTTATTTGGCAATTTGCTCGAGCTTGACTGGGCAGATTTGCCGTTGATTGCAGTAAGTGTTTTGGTGGGCTTAGGATTACTGATTTATATATGGCCAGCACAAATCAAGCTTGCCACCCACGAAGCTTTGGCACGCACTCAAGGAATTAATCCGATGCGCCAGCGCTTGTTTTTTATGGGCGTATTAGCTGGGTTTTGTGCTATTGCCTTGCAAGCGGTTGGGAGTTTATTAATCAGCGGCCTATTGGTGTTGCCAGCATTAACAGCACGTTTATGGTCGGCCTCACCAAAACAAATGGTTGTTATCTCTTTAATCATTGCCCAGCTCGGCGTTACGCTTGGCGTTTGGGGCAGTATTTGGCTAGATATCCAAACGGGGCTTGCTATCGTTTTGGTACTGGCTATTTTATTTTTTGTGGCGCTCATTATCTCAAAGCTAATAAGCAAAAAATCAGGGTCGGAATCCATATTAGCAAAATTCTGGTCCCCACGCCGTTAGCGTTATTTACATGTAGCACCAAATTACCACGTACCTCAGCCATGACATTTAGGTCGTGATTTTGATATTTACTTGGCCTTTGTCGAACTTTATTTCATCAATATTGCTAGAGCTTTAATGCCCATTATGTTATAAACTTTCCTGAATACTATCAATGCGATAGTTGGCGAATTTTTGAGTTAATAAATACTCGGTACACCAATTTAAGATGTTTTTTTAACGAACGTTTTCGTTTCATCATATTTTAATTTATTATCGTTTTGCTTGATAAGGGACTAACCCCCATGCTTAGCTACCCCGCCAGCGCAGTCAGCACGCCCGACGGACAAGTCAATGTTTTGCAAATTACCGATTTGCACTTATCCTCCCACGTGCCTGCGGCGGCTGACGAAACCAGTAGTGAAGTAGCGGTTTGCCAATACAATTTTGAGGCGATTATTAAGCAAGCGTTGAGCGCAGAGCGGCGCTGCGATTTGATTCTCGTGACAGGCGATTTGGTCGATAAAGTACAAGCAGAGATTTACGATCATATTTTTGACGTACTACAAGCAACGGGCATTCCTTTTGCTTGTATCGCCGGTAACCATGACGTTACCGATGAAAACAACAGCGAGCTGCCATTTTTTCAGCGTGAACTGATTGCCAGACCCGCGGACAGACGCTTATTGAACCGTCATGTTATCGAAACCGACCATTGGCAGTTGTTGTTAATAGATTCTTCGATGACAGGCAAGGTAGAAGGTGAAGTGACGCTAAGCGACATTGATTGGCTCTGTGAGCAGTTAGAGACATGCGCGAAGCCTGCGCTTATTGCGCTGCACCATCATGTGATAGCGGTCGATTCAGACTGGATTGATCAGCATATGGTGGAAAACGCCGATATTTTTTGGCAACGGCTGGCAACATTTGAGCATCTCAAAGTCATTATCAGCGGCCATACCCACCAAGAGCAAGTCCGCCATCGGCATGGGGTAACGGTTTATAGCACGCCATCCACTTGCTATCAGTTTAAGCCTTTTGAAGATGATTTCGCTTATGATAAAAGCGCCCTGCCCGGCTATCGCTGGTTGCAATTAGCCAACAATGGAGAGGTTGCAAGCTGGGTCGAAAGACTAGATACTTGACAACCAGTTTTATTGGCAGAAATTTGGCTAGTATTTAGCTAGTATAATACCGCCAGAGTGTGTATGTTATAGGGCTAGCTAAAATTACTGGTTATAGACAGCCACAGCGTGATTGCTAATACTAGTAACCTAACCGTAAAGCTAAAAATGATAAATAAGTTATATCATAAATAATGTAAAAAATGAGAACGGTCTACATTTAGACAAAATTATAATAGCTAGGACGGCTAAATTGACCACAAGCTAAGTTTCCACAGTCAGTGATTTGTATCTTTATTTAATGGCTAGCATTTAAATAAAAAGATTCATAACAATATACCTGACCATTGATAATCGATAGATCGCTAGCAGCATATCGAAATAACCGTATGTTTAGATCAGCTGTGTTACTTGTGTCACTAAGTGGTAAAACGCTTATAAAAGAAACCATTTATAGCGTTTGGTAAATTGATAACGCCTTGTCTGTCGATAGGTCGTTTTATTGAATTAATTTGAAAAAGTAGGATACCCATATGAGCACCCTGGCCCCAAACCCAAATCCAAGTGATGTAAAGTTCACCCCTTATGCGCCTGCCGAAAACGAAGAATACATGTCGGATGAACAATTGGCGCACTTTAAAGCCATTTTATTAGATTGGAAGCATCAATTGATTGGCGAAGCAGATCGTACCAAGACTTATATCCAAGATGAGTCCAGTGCCATGCCTGATATCAATGACCGCGCCACTCAAGAAGAAGAGTTTGCCCTAACCTTGCGAACGCGTGATCGTGAACGTAAGCTGATTCGCAAAATTGATAAATCTATCGCTGAAATTGAAAACGAGGATTATGGATTTTGTGAAACTTGTGGCGTCGAGATTGGCCTGCGTCGTCTTGAAGCCCGTCCAACTGCGACCCAGTGCATTGACTGTAAAACTCTATCTGAGATTAAAGAGCGTCAAAACCAAGGCGCTTAAATCCAGTTATTTTAATAGTCATTAATCATTTAAATACAAATACGAGCGACCATTCATTGGTCGCTCGTTGCGTTTTACGGCGTTATTTTTTATTAAATAGCTTTTAGTGGTTGACACGGCACCAACAAAATACGCATATTTAGCAAATATCTTTTTGGCATCGATTTATTTATTCTATCTATTTCCACTTTCGCTAAGTGTCTATTTTGAAAACATCTGCTACCTCTATGGCAAACACGCCTATTACTCCTACTCTGCCCCAACCTATTGGCCGTTTTGCGCCGTCACCAACCGGTGAGCTGCATCTTGGTTCCTTAACCACCGCGCTTGCCAGCTTTTGTCAGATCAAATCTCTTGGTGGCAAATGGCTACTGCGTATCGAAGACACCGATACCGAGCGCTGTGATCGACAGTTTACTGAGCAGATTTTGATTGATTTAGAAGTGCTTGGGCTGCACTGGGATGGCGATGTCATCTACCAATCTGAGCGCCTTGATATTTATAATGATTATTTATCTTCAAGCCTATATCCGCTGACTTACGGCTGTCAATGCTCGCGTAAAAGCCTTGAGCGTTATTGGCAGCAAAAAGCGATGGGAGAAAGCATGGACGCAGAGCAGGCACAGGAAAAACTGCTGAACAGACAACGCTATCCGCGCTGTTGTCTAAATGCCAATCTTGATAAAGAAAAAAACAAACTGCGTATACAGCTACCAGATTACCGTATTGGCTTTAAAGATGGTATTCAAGGTGTGCAATGGAGCAATCCGCAGCAAAGCTTGGGAGATATGGTGGTGCGTCGCCAAGACGGCATGATCAACTATATTTTGGCTGCCAGCCTCGATGATGGCTTGCAAGGTGTGACGCATATTATGCGTGGCTTGGACATTTTACCGATGACCACCGCGCAAATTAGCATTATGCATGCAGCGCATTTGCCAGCTATCGATCATTGGTACCATTTACCATTGATATGCAGTCCTGATGGTCAAAAGCTCTCTAAACAAAACCTTGCCCAGCCAATTGATACCCGTGACCCAAGTCATCTAATTGCCCATGCTTTGCAGCTATTACAGCAACCTGCCGTTGATAGAGACACGCCGACAAACATGCTTACCCAAGCAATTGCGCAATGGGACAACTCGCCATTACAAAATATGCAGACTTTTAATACAAGCGACATTTAACAAAAAACGCCGCTATAAGCGACGCTTCTTTATCATCAATAACTGGATTGCCGTAAACACTCTAATCATTACACGACTTAGTAATAACGGCACTGGCTCTTTTCAATCTCAGGGCTTTCTTTATAAATCCTTAGCAATACTGCGACCATTACTAAGCTAATCAGCATCGATGAGCCGCCATAACTGAAAAACGGCATGGTCAACCCTTTGGTGGGAATCGCGCCCATATTCATCGCCGCATTAATAATTGTCTGCGCAATAAACACCACCGCGATACCAAAGGCGGTATAGCTCATACGCATTTGCCGGCGTTTTAGGGCATTATAACTGATGCGCATCGCACTTCCGATAATCAGCGCCTCAAAGATGAGAATCATGGTCACCCCAACGAAGCCCAACTCCTCACCAGTAATGGCTAGTAGAAAATCGGTATGCGCCTCTGGTAAATGCGACAGTTTTTGCACGCTTTCGCCATAGCCGACGCCAGTAAACTGACCGCGACCAAAGGCAATTAAGCTACGGGCTAGCTGATAATCGGTATCTTGTACATCATCAAAAGGGTCCAAAAACGACATTACCCGTACCAGTCGGTATTGTACGGTCGCCACCATTAATACAGCACCGCCAACGGCCACAGCGCCGAGCGCGATAAATTGTTTATAAGGCGCACCAGCAATATAAAAGATGGCAAAGACCGTCCCAATAATAACCACAAACGAGCCAAAATCTGGCTGCGCGAGCAACAGAACGGTGATTAATCCAACCACGATGGCTATGCGTAAAAACCCATCCCAGCCGTTACGTACCTCAAATGAGCGCCGTACAACGAAGTCTGAAACAAAGATAATCATCACCAATTTGGCAAGCTCTGCGACCTGAAAATTAAAACCGCCGAGCGTGAGCCAACGCTTCGAGCCATTAATAGGCGTACTAAATAAAGTGGCAAATAACAATAACCCTGTGATGGCCAAGAGCATAAACTGGGTTTCGGTTTTATAAAGCCTTTTTAGCGTTACTGCTTTATAAGAAATACCAGCGATAACCAGCCCAATCGCCATGTATAAAAGCTGATTATAAAAGAAATGCAGCTCGCTCATGCCGCGACTAAGGGCAAACGGGATAGAAGCAGAAGCTACCATCAATAAGCTGAGCACCAACATACAGCCAACGCTTGCTAATAAAATGGCGCGCGCTGAGGGCATGGAGAGAACGCCATCTGAGCCAGTAGCTCGCGGCGATTGAGAGTTTGATCGAAAAAAAGAAGAGAGCGCCATAATTTTGTATACACTAGCAAACGAGAAAACACGGCGTTATAAAACGCCACCGTTTAAAAAAATGAAGTTGATTTTATCCAATAGATAATAGCAGACAGCAAAGCGGCGACAAACCCCGATTGTTAATCGTTTAGCTTGTCAGTATTAATGGTACAGTGGTTAGCAACATGAATAGCAACGATGGTTTGCAAATCGTTTGTCGTCCGCTTTATTACCTAGTTGACAGTAGCAGCAATTTATAAGCAAAACAATCATTTATCAAAAAACGCTTTCCATTTTTATAACATCAGTAAAACTACTTAAAACCTAACGCTGATACTACTTTAAGTCAAAACGTATGATAAAGCGTCAAGATGCTTTATGAAGCCTTGTCTAACTGGTTGACCAGCTGACTAAAGTACTTGCCGCGTTCGGCAAAACCACTAAACTGATCGAAACTGGCACAAGCTGGTGATAAGAGCACCGCTTGTACCTGCGATAAACTGCTTTTTGTGACTTGCTGTATCGTCGCAAAAGCGCCTTCTAGCGTTTGACATTGATGCATATAGACATCATCGTCGTTGATACCAGCGGCGCGTAAATGTTGCTCAATCTGCTGGCTATCTTCGCCAATAAACAACACTTGGCTGACGTATTGATTGATAAATGGCGTTAATTCGCCAAATTGCTGACCTTTACCCTGCCCACCTAAAATTAATAGTAGCTTACCATCTTTAGGCGCATATACCGCTCCTAAGCCCTCGACTGCCGCCATGGTTGAGCCAATATTAGTACCCTTAGAATCATTAAAATAATCAATGCCATCGACCGTAGCCACATATTCGCAGCGATGCTCAAGTCCTGTAAAATTCTGCAAGGTGGCGAGCATACTATCAAGCGGTAAGCCTGCAAGCTCGCCAAGTGCTAAAGCTGCTTGCGCATTGAGTAAATTATGCCGACCTTTGATACGCAGTTTGTCTGCCGACAGCAAACGCTCTGTCCCGCGGGCCAAATACGTCTGCCCTTCTGAGTCGGTAATCAGTCCATATTGACCTTTGTCAGGGGCGTGAATGCCCGTGCTTAAGCGTGGCAAATTATCCGCCACTAGCGGCCGCGTCAAGGCATCTTCGCGATTTATCACTACAGACTTGGCGCCTTGAAAAATACGATGCTTGGCTTGATGGTAGCCGAGCATATCGCCATGGCGGTCTAGGTGGTCAGGCGACATGTTCAGTACCGTTGCCACTTGTGCGCCTAAATTGGTCACCGTTTCTAACTGGAAACTTGATAGCTCGAGAACTGCCAATTCCATCTCGGTATTGGACAGTAACGTCAGTGCTGGCACGCCAATATTGCCGCCTACGCCAACATTGACCCCAGCATCGGCGGCCATTTGTCCAACCAAGGTGGTGACGGTACTTTTAGCGTTAGAGCCTGTAATCGCAACAATCGGTACGCGGCACGCTTCACAAAATAGCTGAATGTCACTGACAACGGCAATATTCGCCTCTCGCGCCGCAGCAACCGCTGGGGTTTTTAAAGAGATACCTGGACTGATGATAATACGAGCCGCTCGCTGCAATAAATCGGCGTCTATCGCGCCAAACTGGCGAATCTCAACAGCAGCAGGCAATTGGTCTGCTAAAGTGGGACTGACTTGATTGTCGGTGACAGCGACTTGGTAACCTTGCTTGGTCAAATACTGCGTAACCGACAGCCCCGACTGCCCCAAACCGACCACGACTTGTAAACCACTGCCCTTATGGAGTAAGGCTTCTGTTGCGGTGTTAGTGGTCATATCTATTCCTTTTATCTATTGGACGAACAAAATTGTATCAAGCATCTTGGCTTTATCAATAGTATTGATATTGGGCTTTACGCTAAACGTCAGGGCTACAACTAATCTCAGCCAGTTTTAGCAAGTCTGAACCAGCTTGAACCAGTATGAGTAAGCTGCTGTGGATGATGAGCATCATAAAGCCATTGCCGCAATTTCGGTACTGGTTTTTTGAGGCTTTGTGTTATTATGCACCTGTTTTTATATTGCGCCGCTAATGCTATAATAGCCGCCTTAATAAGAACCGCTACGATAGTAAACGCTCTTTAACCAAATCTTTAATTTAGTATTTTAGTTTAGCATGTTGTCACCTTTATCGCGCCATTGTCATCGTCCTGCAGTTATGTTTTTTATGCTGAGGTGGATATGACAGGCAACCGCTGCCCCATATTTTGGCGTTTTTTCTGACAAGAGACGTATCTTCTTCCGCCGTATTTCACGGCAAACACTTATTCATGTTTTTAAGAGCTGTTATCCTAATGATTAAGGGTAACGGTTTGTGCGATACCGCTATAAAGGTCGATAACCCTTAGTTTCGATACAATCATTTTAGGGTGACGCTTTATTGCTCGATCATAAATGGTTGTTTTTTTTGCCTCTAACCCTATACAGTTTACTTATGACATCTTTTTTTGGCAGTTTGCGTGAAGAGTGGTTTTCCAATATTCGCGGTGATACGTTATCAGGTTTAGTGGTCGCACTAGCCTTGATTCCAGAAGCGATTGCCTTTTCTATTATCGCTGGTGTCGACCCAAAAGTCGGTTTATATGCTTCATTTTGCATCGCCGTGGTCATTAGTTTTGTCGGTGGACGTCCGGGTATGATTTCGGCGGCGACTGGCGCAATGGCACTGGTGATGGTTGATTTGGTCGCCGAGCACGGGCTGCAGTACTTGCTTGCCGCTACGCTACTTTGCGGCGTCATTCAAATCATCATGGGTATTTTAAAACTTGGTAACTTGATGCGCTTTGTGTCGCGCTCGGTGGTCATCGGTTTTGTCAATGCGCTGGCGATTTTAATCTTTGCCGCCCAGCTGCCTGAGCTGAACCCGATGACTGAGCGCGTCGGCATGACGGTTTATATCATGACGGCGGCAGGCCTTGCGATTATTTACTTATTTCCGCTGCTTCCTAAAATCGGACGCGTGATTCCCTCACCTCTGATTTGTATCGTTGGTTTGACTGCGGTTGCCATGTATATGAATCTTGATATTCGTAACGTCGGTAGTATGGGCGATTTGCCCGATTCTTTACCGGTGTTTTTATTGCCTGACATTCCGCTTAACTTTGAGACCCTAATCATTATCGCGCCTTATTCTATCGCGCTTGCCATCGTAGGTTTATTAGAATCTATGATGACCGCGACCATCGTCGATGAATTGACTGATACGCCAAGTGATAAAAACCGTGAGTGCCGTGGTCAAGGCATGGCCAACGTCGTGTCAGGCTTCTTTGGCGGTATGGCAGGCTGCGCGATGATTGGGCAATCAATGATTAACGTCAAATCTGGCGGCCGTACGCGTTTATCAACACTTATTGCTGGCGTGGTGCTACTCATCCTGGTGGTATTTTTAAGTGAGTGGGTCAGCCAAATTCCGATGGCGGCATTGGTAGCGGTGATGATTATGGTTTCTATCGGTACCTTTAATTGGCAATCTATTCGAGAGTTTAAAACCCACCCGCTGTCCTTTAATATCGTGATGCTGGCGACCGTGATAACCACTGTGTTTACCCATAACCTCGCGTACGGCGTCGGCGTCGGCGTGCTGCTCTCAGCGTTGGCGTTTGCCAATAAGATCGGGCAATTCTTAACGGTCTTTAGTGAGTATGACGACAGTAGCAACACTCGTTATTACTATGTGCAAGGACAGGTTTTCTTTGCGTCAACGACACAGTTTCTGCAAAGCTTTGATACCAAAGAAGCGTTGGACAGCGTACAAATCGATGTTAGCCACGCCCACTTTTGGGACGTGAGTGCCGTCGATACCTTGGACAAACTGGTCATGCGTTTGCAGCGCGAAGGTATTGATGTCAAAGTGGTTGGACTCAACAGCGCCAGCCGTACCCTTATCGATCGCTTTTCGATTCACGATCGCCGAGATATTGGACTGTTAGATTAAACAAAACGGTATTGCTGTTATCAAGCTGAGCGCAATAGTGTTTTTATTGTTCAGCAATTATATTGGTATATAAAATCAGGCTCGCGGCTTAAAGGCACTCCTTTAAGCCGCGAGCCTGTGTTTTTATTATTGAGATATGTGGTGCCCTTATGAGTAATTTGAAGCCAGATAGTGTGATTGCTTGCTTGGACTGCCCCAATCATGTGCAAGCGGTATTAGACGCCAGTATGTGGGCCTCTATTCGTCTGCAGGCACCCATTGGTCTACTGCATTCTGTACCAAGTTTGCAACAAAAAGCTGCCGTTGATTATTCTGGTTGTCTCAATATTGACGATGAAAATGTCTTGCTAGACCAATTCACCGCACAAGAGCATTTGAGCAATAGCGAGCTAAAAGCCCAAGGTAAACTGCTGCTGCATCAGGCCAGCACTTATTGTGAGCAACAAAGTCACAAGCTTAAAACTTATACCTTACATCGGCATGAAAGTCTGAGTGACAGTATTGATTACGTCGATGACAAAGCACAATTAATGGTCATCGGTCATCATGTGACTTGCAAATCAACCTTGAGTCAGCTGATACGTTTGAGCCACTGCCCCATTTTGGTGACGCATGCACCATTTTTGCCCCCAACGACGGCGTTATTTGCTTTTGATAACAGTCCAACTTCGCATAAGCTGCTCAATTGGCTGTGTAAAACGCCGCTTATTCGTGCGTTGACCGTACATATTGTCATGGTTGCTAAAGAAAACTCAGAAAACTGCGATGCACTGCGGGAAGCCTATGCGCGCCTTAAACAAGCGGGTATCAAGTGTAAAAAAGCCTTGCTCGACTGCCGTGATGTGACCGCTGCCTTAAATTACTATCAAAGCAAAAATGATATTGGGCTGCTGATGACCGGCGCCTTTGGGCAACCGCGTCTGCTTGAGCTGCTAAAAGGTAGTGAAACCAAAAAACTACTTGGCAGTACCAAAACCCCGTATTTACTCTTCCCCAAAGCTTAAAACCTTCTTTTTATGTATAAACTTTTGATTTTAAACGCTATTATTCATAATGGCGTTTTTAATAATCGACGTTTTTACAATGCTTACGCGCTTACTTTTCTCCTATCTCTTCCCATTTTTCTTATCAAACCTCTTATCAAATCGTCACATGAAATAAAGCGATAGCCTCCCCAAGGGCTTAAAAAGTTGGTTATAATAAAGTGTTTATTCTCCCAACGTTAAAGGTTGATAACTCCAACTTATATCCCTAAAAGCATAGTTATTGTTGCGATATAGGCAAGAGTTTTTGTCATTATCATGGTTATTTTTAAGCAAATGCGCGCAACCCTACCAACCCCCTTGAGTAGGTTTGGCACAATTCTTGAACTATTTACCATGAGCCTGACAATAATACGAACCAGCAAACGGTCTCTATTAACCTGCGACATCATCTATATAAGGATTTTTTTATGAAGCTAATCACTGCGATCTTAAAACCATTTAAGCTCGATGATGTGCGCGAAGCGCTTTCTGACATCGGTGTAAAGGGTGTCACCGTCACCGAGGTCAAGGGTTTTGGTCGTCAAAAAGGTCATACCGAGCTCTATCGCGGCGCTGAATACGTGGTGGACTTTTTACCTAAGGTGAAAGTTGAGGTAGCAGTGACGGATGAGATGGTCGAGCCTGCTATCGAAGCCATTACGCGCATTGCCAGTACCGGCAAAATCGGTGACGGCAAGATCTTTGTGACCAATCTTGAACAAGTCATTCGTATTCGTACGGGTGAGACAGGTCCTGACGCTATTTAGTAGTTAAGAATAATTAAGCGCTAGACCACTTATAAACACAGATTTATAGGTTATCTCGATCACTGTATTGCATCTATTCAAGGGGGAATTAATATGCAAAACCAAATCTTTGAGCTCCAGTACGCGCTAGATACATTTTATTTTTTAATCTGTGGCGCGCTAGTCATGTGGATGGCCGCCGGCTTCACCATGTTAGAAGCTGGACTGGTACGCTCAAAAAACACCGTCGAAATCCTCACCAAAAATATCGCCCTCTTTGCCACCGCCTGTACCATGTATATGATATGCGGTTATGCCATTATGTATGATGGCAATCTGTTTTTGAGTGGTATTGCTGGCACTGAAACTTTAGTAGCAGATGCATTAGCGACCTCAGCTGAAAATGGCTTTGCTGGCGATGCCGTATATTCGGCCGCCTCTGATTTCTTCTTCCAAGTGGTTTTTGTCGCCACCTGTATGTCAATCGTTTCAGGTGCCGTAGCTGAACGCATGAAGTTATGGTCTTTTTTGCTGTTTGCCGTTGTTATGACCGGAGTTATTTACCCATTAGAAGGCAGCTGGACGTGGGGCGGTAAAGCCGTGTTTGGCCTATTTAGCCTTGGCGATTTGGGATTTTCTGATTTTGCGGGCTCAGGTATCGTCCATATGGCAGGAGCTGCTGCTGCGCTATCAGGCGTATTACTGTTAGGGGCGCGTAGAGGTAAATACGGTCCCAATGGTGAGATACGTGCTATCCCTGGTGCCAATTTACCCTTGGCCGCACTTGGTACTCTTATCTTATGGATGGGCTGGTTTGGTTTTAACGGCGGCTCAGTACTCAAGCTTGGCGATATTGCCAGCGCCAATGCAGTTGCGGTAGTGTTTTTAAATACCAATGCCGCTGCTGCGGGTGGTGCCATCGGCGCCCTTATTATCGCGCGCGTTATCTTTGGTAAGGCAGATTTGACCATGCTCTTAAATGGTGCATTAGCCGGTCTTGTCGCTATCACTGCCGAACCCTCTACGCCATCGGCGCTTCAGGCAACCCTATTTGGAATGGTGGCAGGCGTCATCGTTGTACTATCCATCTTAATATTAGATAAAATAAAAATTGATGATCCAGTTGGTGCTATTTCGGTGCATGGCGTGGCAGGCTTATTCGGTCTACTAATTGTCCCTCTGACCAATCCAGCCGCTACATTGCTCGGTCAAATTGCTGGTGCTGCAACCATCTTTACTTGGGTGTTTATCAGTAGCTTGCTTGTTTGGAGCATTATTAAAGTCGTAATGGGTCTGCGTATCTCTGAAGAAGAGGAATATCAGGGCGCAGATATTGCAGAATGTGGTATGGAAGCCTATCCAGAGTTTATAAGGTAAAAAGTATTTAAGAGGGTTTTATTGTTGATTTGCTAATCATCGATAAAACCCTTTTATTAGAAATCTATCCCATTAAAAATCCCGCAAAACCTTTCGGTCTTGCGGGATTGTTTATTCTTTAACACTATAGTCTTTAACAGTTTGTCTTTTTATAATGCCCAGTCTAATAGCTGAACTTTATAGAGTAAGATTATATTGGCTTATTTCTTTTTCCACGTTTGACTGCGTGAGAACGGGCCGATATAACCTTTTAGTTTTAAGCTGTTGCCACTTAGGTTAGCCGTCATACGATAATCTTTGCCTTTTTCAGGGTCAGTAATTGTACCGCCGCTATATTTGCCACCGCCGTCAGCTTTTAAACCTTTAATGATAGTCGTACCAATATGCTTTTTACCTTTGGCTGAGTTGGTATCGATAAGCTTACCCGTCAATACACCATTTGATTCAGTGATTTTAACCAAACCTTTTGGCTTACCTTCATCATAAGTCTGCCAAGTGGTGTTATGTAATGGGTCAGCAGCAAATGCCATGCTTGCCATACTGATACCAGCAACTGCTAAAGTGGTTTTTGCAAATAATTTCATAAATTGACTCCCTTCATTCAATGATTACTAGAAACGGTGTGTTTCTGATGTCCCACGCTTATCCTTTTATCAACAATCTTTTAATGCAAGCACTGCGGTTCTATTCTAATTTCAAGTTAGTCACCGACATTAATACTCAATTAATGAGTAGCTTTCCATAAAAGTTTTGATCGACATAAGCGATGTCTTGACCCATTATAAGCAATTTTAAGATTTTGCCTAGTAATTTTTTTGTAGTTTATTATTTCTCTAAAATCAAAAGCATATCAAACAGTTACAGGAACGGATTGTCTATAATTTTGCCCGATTGGTCATCTTTTTCTTTTGACTTATCCTTACTATTGCTATATTGGTTTCGGTTTTTAAATGCCAGCATAATTTTACTGGTAAGCTCGTGTAACTGCTGTGCTTGCTCATATCCAGCTTCATCAAATACCAGATTAATGTCTCCATAAATAATTATTTTATCTTCTTGGTTTTCAATGACCAGCTCGCCAATTTGCATACTTTCATGATTATTCATAAATGGTTCAATCATTTGAGCTTCCTCTACCTTAACAGCAATTTACGTGATTTTGCAATACTGTGAGAATATGGTGATATTTAGACGCCTTATGCTTTTAATTGTGCCATGAGCCAATCGATAATAGCCAGCACAAATAACATCCAAGTAGGCTCTTGTGGTGAGTCTTCGGGTAAATCTGAGCTGTCACCTGCTTTTAACGGCAGATCAAACGCGCGTGCTTTGGTTTGAGCATCTAATACGGGCAACACGTCGATGCCAATCTTGGCGGTTAATTGATCCAGACTAATCACTTCTATACGCTCTGATTCATCATTGGGCGCATAATACACGCCTGCTTGGTTGCTCGCTGGAATATAGACCGCTTTAAAAAAATGACTGGGCACCAGCACACGATCCGCCAGTTGTTTGGTCTTTTTATTCGTAAACGCCACCCCAGTAATGGTATAAACTTCACCGTATTGCTGGGTCAAATAGCGCGTGGCTGACTCGATATTACGCCAAATATAGCGGTTATTGCGCGGCGATTGCGGCGCGATGTTGGCAAGGCTAAAGCTATCGTATTGCTGACTGCGATTGGCCATATTACCATTGGGCGCTAAATGCCCGCGATCATAACCTGAGCCTGAGTAATCGGACAGTTTGGCGCGCATGGATTTTGGCAGGCGGCTTTCTTCATGAAAGCTGTCTTCACGATCAATCTGTTTGGCTTGCTGCAAGCGCTTACGGTCGAGATATTCTGCTGACCACAGCGGGGTACGTGATACGCCTGAGTACATAACGGCAAAACCGTCCATGCATAGCGCTTGGGTATTATTACTGAGCTTAGGATTGGTAAATTCAGGATAGACGCCACCATAAAACGATTGGCTACACTGGCTAAGGTCATCCGCTTGTGCAGCCGATATTCCTATTAAGACCGTGAATACGGTCATTATGGTGTTATTTTTGACCCGTGCTTTATCTTTAAAAAAACTTATCATGCCACTTCCAACCATCTATGCCTGCCATTACGTATGCGCTATCCTAGCAGGCCGTTAGTAATAAAGAAAGATGCTGCGCAGGCCGTGACATTTTAAATGCTATCCGCTATACTTAGGCAGCCAAAAATCTTGGTCTTGCAAAAAACGGTGAAGTGGGTGAGTGGCTGAAACCGCACGCCTGGAAAGTGTGTATACGTTCATAGCGTATCGAGGGTTCGAATCCCTCCTTCACCGCCAATCCTATATTGCTTAATCAAAGACTGCAGTTTTCCTATTTTTTTCTACTCTTTCACAAACTCCCTAAACACTCGGCAATTTAGGCAGCCAAAATACCAACGCCAATAGCGTGGCTAATAATACGGGCGGCGTTATCAGCAGACCAACCTTCATATATTGTCCCCAGCTGATTTTATAATCCTTTTCTGCCAATACGTGTAACCACAATAGCGTCGCCAAACTACCAATAGGCGTGAACTTTGGGCCCAAATCATTGCCGATGACATTGGCATAAATCATCAGCTCTCGAGTAGCAGCGGGCACTTGGGCACTATCAATTGCCAGCGCGCCTATCAGCGTCGACGGCATATTATTCATCACAGACGCTACGATGGCGGACAAGAACCCTGTGCCGACCGTCGCAACGAGCGCGCCTTGTTGACCTAGCCAATTAAGTATTCGTGCGCCATAGGCGGTAAGCCCTGCATTGCCCAAACCATAAACCACCAAATACATACCGATTGAAAACAATACAATTTGCCACGGTGCTTTTTTAAGAATATTGACGATAGAAAACTTAGCATCACGCCCGCCTTGCCACCAGCGTCCAGCTATGGCTATTAGGAGAAGCGCCGCTGCACCTGTTACTACAGAGATAACCAGCCCGAGCGATTCAGTCGCGAAATACGCCACTAATAATGATGCTAATAGTGGAAAAGCCGCCCGAAATACCAGAGGATCTTTGATAGCCGATTGAGGTGCGCTAAGATTTGCCGTTGAGTAGTGCCTCGGAATGTACCGCGCATAAGCAAGCCACAATACCGATAGCGTCGCTAGAACAGAGACGATATTTACCGGTACCATCACCGCCGCATAGCGACCAAAACCAATATCAAAATAATTGGCACTGACGATATTAACCAAATTAGAAGTCACTAATGGCAAGCTTGCGGTATCAGCAATAAAACCAGTGGCAATAATAAAAGCTAAAGCAGATTTGGGGGGGAAATCAAGGCGCAGTAGAATAGCAATCACAATTGGCGTCAGCAGTAAGGCCGCCCCATCATTGGCAAAGAAGGCGGAGATAAACGCTCCTAGCAGCACAATCATCGGAAATAGCAAACGCCCCCGCCCATTGCCCAGCCGAGCGACGTGTAATGCCGCCCAGCCAAAAAATCCCGCTTCATCTAAAATAAGGGAGATGATAATCAATGCCACAAAAGTAAAAGTGGCGTCCCAAACGATATCCCAAACGATACCAACGTCAGACCAGTGCACCACACCAAATACTAAGGCAACCAAAGCGCCGCCCATCGCACTCCAACCAATGCCAAGCCCTTTCGGCTGCCAGATGACCAAGACCAAAGTTACGATAAAAATAGCGAATGCGAGCATGAAGTAACCTTAATGAGCCAATTGAAGCAATGAAATATTAATAAAGGCAATAATAAAATAACAACGTTAGAGCGATTTTTGATTGACGCGTTGTGAGACTTCCGCAGCGCTTTCAACCCGTTCTGAATAGCGATCGGTCAGATACACCGAACGACCTCGGGTAAGCCAGGTAAATTTGACCAATTCTTCGCAAACGTCAACCACACGCAGATAAAGTGGGGACATTTTCATGCGGTCATTATCGTCAAATTCCAAAAATGCTTTAGGGATAGAAGATTGATTGGGGATGGTAATCATGCGCATCCAGCGCCCAAGAATACGTAATTGATTGACGGTATTAAAACTTTGGCTGCCGCCACTGACTTGCATGATAGCGAGAGTTTTACCTTGGGTCGGACGTACGCCGCCGAGCGCCAATGGAATCCAGTCAATTTGCGCTTTCATAATACTGGTAATGCTGCCATGGCGCTCGGGACTGACCCACAGCATGCCCTCTGACCACTGTGCCAGCTCGCGTAACTCTTGCACCTTTGGGTGGTCGCTATCTGCGTCATCTGGCAGTGGCAAACCTGATGGATTAAACATGCGCACCTCGCAGCCGTACCAACGCAATAGACGGCTTGCTTCTTCAGCGGCCAATCTAGAAAATGAGCGCGCTCGCAGAGAGCCATATAACACCAATATTCTTGGCGCATGGCGTGGGTCATCTTTACCGACCAAAGACTCAATATCAATGGCTTGTATTTGATCAAAATCAACATTGGGTAAATCGTTATTAAGTGAATCAGCAGCGGGCAAATCAGTAGCGTCAATATTACTAGTACTTTTATTACTAAGACCGTCTACTATTAAGACTTCTGTCTTTTTATTCTGTAACATGCTTCACCACTTCCCCATTCTCTTTTGTGAAACTACTGACCGGATTTTCCAGTAATTCAAACACTCGCTCTGCCGGTCGGCACAGCACCGCGCCTTTATCGGTAACAACAATAGGACGATTGATTAAAATAGGGTGCGCTATCATGGCATCAATCAGTTGCGCATCCGTCAATGCTGGATTGTCTAAACCAAGCTCGGTATAAATACTCTCTTTACTGCGTAAAAGCTCGCGCGGAGTATTCTGCATCAATGCCAACAACTCAACCAAGTACTCACGAGATGGCGGTGTTTTTAGATATTCCACCACATCTGGCGTCTCACCTGAGGCCTGCATAATGGCAAGGGTATTACGAGAAGTGCCGCATTTTGGATTATGAAAAATTATTGGCGTCATAAGGTTCTCCTTTTTACGTTAAAGGGATTGGATTTGGTATGTTTTGATATGACCAAACCGCCATGCAATTAAAACAACGTATAATTAAATAGACAAATAAGCACTTGATTGAATAAACCCTAAACTACAGCAGCTTTACCTAAACATAATAAATTTAAAACTATGGCAAAAGAATTACTCATTATAGCGCGAGTTGGATTGGTCGTTATCGGTACCGTTATCATGGTTGATTGTGCCGTGTTAATGACGGTTGGCAAAATCAACTTTGGCACCGTGGTACCGTTTTTATTGGGCAGCGCATTTGTCGCCCATGGGATATTTTGGCATGCCATCCGCAAATTTACTAGGCAAAACCCATTTCGCAATCGTCTTTGGTACACGCTATGGCTGCTGTTTTTTATTTGGCTGATAAGTTTTGGCTTATTTATTTTCTCGTTGCAGCAGCAGATTAAGCGCAGCGCACAGCCTGTGCCTGAGGTCGCGGCGATTATTGTATTAGGTTCAGGTACTATCGCAGGCAAGCCAACACCGACGCTTGCTCAGCGTTTAGATACGGCGGCCCCGCTGATTAAAGCACAACCCGAGGCATTGGCGCTGACCAGTGGCGGCATTGGTATGGGGCAGACGTATAGCGAAGCCAGTATTATGGCGCGCTATTTACATGAGAAGCATGGCATTGCTCTTGAGCACATTTTGCAAGAAGGTAAAAGCACCAGTACTGCCGAAAACTTAATTTACAGCCAAGTAATTTTGGCAGCAAAAGAAGTGCCTATCACGGCGCCTATTGCCATTGTGACCAGTGATTTTCATACCATTCGCGCGGCTGCCATTGCCAAGCATCAAGGCTATCAGCGACCTATTTTGCTCGCCAGCCCGACGCCGCTATCGATTCGCTACAATGCGTGGTTTCGTGAGTATTTTGCCTTTGTCAGTGGTTGGCTGTTTGGTGAATATTAATGATAAAAGCCATCAATAAGGCAACTCGGCCAATAATTTAGTCCTGAAATATAACCAAGAGCAACCATAACCTTCATAAATATAATAACAACGGATTCCGCTATGCTCGTCGATATTTTATTAACCATTCACTTTATACTGCTGGTGCTAATATCGTTGCGCGTCCTTGCGCGCCATGACTTAACGGCGCCGGCGCGTTTGGCTTGGTTGGTGATTTTATTTCTCTTACCTTATTTTGGCGTCTTGGTTTATTGGATGTTTGGTGAGGTGCATTTAGGGCGCAACTTCACACGCGAACGTCAGAAAATCATCGATAAATTGCATCGTCATCGCCCAGAGGTACTTGGTAGCGATATGGCGTTATTACATTGCCGTTAAGCCTGAGTACCGCGCAGCCTTTGCTTATTCAGCAAAAGCCACCGGCTTTCAGACGACAGTTGGCAATCGCGCTGAGCTAATGGCAGATGCCAATGAGACGCGCACACGTATGATTGACGACTTTGATGCGGCAACAGACCATATCCATGTGCTGTATTATATTTGGCTGGTCGATGGCATGGGTACGGCTACCGCAGAAGCCCTAATTCGGGCAGCAAAGCGCGGCGTCACCTGCCGAGCGATGGTCGATGGCATGGGCTCGCGCAAGATGGTCGGCTCAAAGTTATGGCAAGAGATGAAGGACGCGGGTGTGCAGCTCAGTGTGGCGCTACCGTTAACCAATATCATAAAGGTTATGCTCTTTAGCCGTATTGACTTGCGCAATCACCGCAAAATTACCGTGATTGACGGTAAGGTTGGCTATTTTGGTAGCCGTAACTGCGCCGACCCTGAGTTTCGCGTAAAGCCAAAATACGCTCCCTGGGTTGATATTATGCTGCGTATCGAAGGGCCCATCGTTGCGCAAAATCAGATGCTATTTGCCAGTGATTGGCTAAATGAAAACCCTAATACGCCGCTCGATAACTTTCCGTATGCGACGGATTTGCAGCCAAATCTGCCGACCAATGATTTTGCTGCGCAAGTTTTCTGTGATGGTCCTACCCAGCGCCATGGCACCACGCCGCAGTTTTTGGGCGCTTTGATTAGCCAAGCTCAACACACGCTAATGATTTCTACGCCTTATTTCGTACCCGATTATTCACTGGTGAGCATTCTATGTGCGACCGCCTATCGCGGGGTTGAGGTGACGATGGTTTTCCCGAAGAAAAACGACTCCTTTATCGTCGCCGCGACCAGTCATAGCTACTATTGGCAATTACTTGAAGCAGGGGTGAAAATCTATGAGTATAAACCTGGGCTGCTACAAGCCAAAACTCTGACTGTCGATGGTGAAATCAGCTTGATTGGTTCAACCAATTTGGATTTGCGCAGTTTTCATTTGAATTATGAAAACAATATCGTCTTTAGTGATAACAAACTGACCGCCGATATTATGGAGCGCCAATATCAGTATATCGCTGATTCTGATGAAGTGACGCTTGAAGAGGTTAACGACTGGCCGCTGTCTTATCGGATTTGGAATAATATCGTTGCCACTATGGGACCCGTTTTATAAGTTGACCTTTAGCAAATTAAGCCCATTAATGAGCGGGCTTTTTTTGTAAAACATAGACAACAAACTTAGCTTCTGTTGCAAAAGGTTGTACTGCCCCCTCTGCTAGTAGCCGCTGCCTTTTTTCGCTACGGGCCCGATAGGCATAAGGGGTCATGGTCATTAAATCTGCCAATGCCTCTGCCGCTAAACTGAGCTTACTACTGACATGATGGGTCTCTAACAACTGAAAATAAGGCGCTAATTCGTCCAAAAACTTATCAGAATCATGCTCACGGACGTCATCAAATAACGCCTCACGCATCGTTGCCAAATGCCCGATATCGGGCTTGGCAATGATCAAATAGCCCTCGTCGCTTAACACTTCATTAAATGCTTCTGGCAAAATGGGACTAAAGATACTGCTAATACCATCGATACTATGCGCGCGTAGCGGCAAATGCGCCGCGCTAGTTACCAGCGGGTAAATAGCTGCTGCATAAGTCCCATCTTCCTTAGCCTCCTCAGCCCCTTGATACCAAAGACGACCTAAAGCCTTACTGGTTCTCGCCAGCTCTACAACAGCAGGTTTACTGATATCGGCAGCGATAAGCATATCCATACCTGTTTGCGCCATTGCCTGCGTGTAATAGCCCTCTCCGCAGCCAATATCCAGCCAATTAATGGGTTTATTTTTTTGCTTAAGACTGGCTTTTTTTGCCATCAATAACGCTGTCATCTTTTGGCAAATTAAGTCATTTAGTGGCTGATAATGCCCGGCATTTAAAAACCGTTTACGCGCCTCAATGGATTGCTGACTGTCGCCCGGTGCTTTGGATTTTTTTTGTTGCACCGGTAATAGGTTGATATAACCCTGACGCGCCACATCAAATGGATGAGTGGTTTGCTTAGGATTTAAGCTACCATCACAGCGCCACGTATGGTCAGCGGGCTGCAGGGGTGATTGGCAAAGGGGACAAATAAATAAGCTCACAAGTATCTCAACGTTAGCGCAATATGGCTGCCATTTTAACAAAGTTCCGGCTAAGTAAGGGATAAATGCCGCAACAAAAAGAAGTTCGCATAAGACCTAAAAAAGCCATCTTAACTTTTAAGATGGCTTTTGATTTGAAAATTTTTTGATTTAAACCTGTTTGACAACTTAACGCAGTTTTAAGGTCATTAACCCAAGAATCACAAGGATAATGGCAATAATCCAAAATCGTGCCACCACTTGGGTTTCTTTCCAACCAATCTCTTCAAAGTGATGATGCAGTGGTGCCATACGAAAGACGCGTTTTTTACGCAGTTTATACGAGCCAACCTGTAGCATCACCGACAAGGCTTCGGCAACAAATAAACCGCCCATAATGGCAAAGGCAATCTCTTGACGGGTCATAACCGCAATTGTACCGAGCATCGCGCCCAATGCCAGCGCCCCAACATCACCCATAAATACTTGCGCTGGATGAGCGTTAAACCATAAAAAACCTAACCCTGCGCCAATCATCGCGCCGCAAACAATAATCACTTCTGAGTTATAAGCAATATAAGGCACATGTAAATAATCAGCAAAGCGTACGTCGCCTGAGACATAAGCCATGGCGCCTAAACCTGCCGCCACCAAGACCACCGGCAAAATCGCCAAACCATCTAAGCCATCAGTTAAGTTAACGGCGTTTGAGGCACCATTAATTACAAAATAGGTAAAGATAATAAAGCCAATTCCAAAGGGCACTGCCGAAAAAGGAATCATCCAATCTTTAAAAATCGGTAATAGCAAGTCCTGCATCTCACGCGTGGTCGCTATATCTGGCTGCAAGGTAGCAATATAATATAAAGAAATCCCGACGAATAACGCCCCCATCGACAGCCAAAAGTATTTTTTGCGGGCGATCAGACCTTTGGGATCTTTATACTTAATTTTAAGCCAATCATCCGCCCAGCCAACCGCGCCAAAGATAATCATCACGATGAGCAAAATCCACACATAGGGATTGTTTAATCGCGCCCACAGTAACGTCGATACCCCAATTGCGCTTAGAATCAGCACCCCGCCCATGGTTGGTGTACCGGTTTTGACCAAATGCGACTGCGGACCATCATTGCGAATCGCCTGACCGTACTTGAGCGCACGCAGGCGATTGATGACGCGACTGCCAAACACCATACTGAACGCCAGCGCAGTAATAACCGCCAACAACGCCCGTAGCGTCAACGAAGAAACCGCAGAAAACGGCGTATAATACTGACCAAGCCAGCCAAACAACCAAACTAACACCGCCTACTCCTCGACTAGCGCATTGATAAGGGTTTCCATTTCCATGGAACGTGAGCCTTTAAACAGCACCGTACAAGGCTGCGCCTGCTGTGCTTGTAAATAAGACTGCAAATAGGCCAATAAACTGT
Organism: Psychrobacter communis; assembly: GCF_014836505.1. Taxonomy (NCBI): domain Bacteria; kingdom Pseudomonadati; phylum Pseudomonadota; class Gammaproteobacteria; order Moraxellales; family Moraxellaceae; genus Psychrobacter; species Psychrobacter communis. The sequence goes on along the minus strand of NZ_JACSQR010000007.1, from coordinate 27,800 downwards.
CTTTATCAGCAAAGGCATGGGCATTGATAGCAGAAATCTCTTGCGCGCCCGCCACCGTATAGGGCGCATATTGACCAACGCACAACAGCACATTGATGCCAGTGGTCGCAATGGTACGACCTAAGCTTTGGTGCTCACTGATCGCCGCCTCTCCTAGCTCGCCAATATCCCCAAGTACCATCACCTGCGTACCCGTTTGCGCCGCCAGCACTTTAGCAGCTGCGCGCACCGAATGCGGATTGGCGTTATACGTATCATCAATCAATCGATGCATACCAAGGAGCTGACTATTCAAACGCCCTTTTGCAGGACGGGCGTTTTCAAGCCCGACGACAATATCGCTAATATCGATATTTAACGCATGGGCACAAGCAGCAGCAGCCAACGCATTATTGACATTATGCTCGCCCGCTAATGGCAAATTAATATCATGGACTTGGCTACCAATATGCAGCTTAAACTCACTGCGCTCAGGCTCGACATCTAAATGACTGGCACTGACATCGGTATTGCCAAATCCTATAACGTTTGGGGTATGCTTTTCAGCGATACGGCGCAATTGATTGGTAAAATCATCTTTATCAGGAACTATGGCAAATTGGTTATCATGTAAGGTATGGTAAATTTCAGCTTTGGTTTGGCAAATGCCTTCGCGGCTGCCAAATTCTCCCAAATGCGCGGTACCAATATTGAGAATACATGCCACGTCAGGCTGCACAATCTCAGCAGTATAAGCAATCTCACCGATATGGTTTGCGCCCAGCTCCAAAATAGCGTAGCGATGATGATCGGATAATTCGAGTAGCATCATTGGCACGCCTAAGTCATTATTGAGGTTGCCACGGGTAATCAGTGTTGGTGCCAAGCGACCAAAGATACTACCGAGCATCTCTTTACAGGTGGTTTTGCCGCTTGAGCCCGTAATGGCAATGACGGTCAAATCTTTGTGCTGCTGCCGACGATAAGCCGCCAATTGACCGAGCGCCAAACGCGTATCATCGACAACCAATTGCGCAATATCAGCAGCAATCGGACGTGAAACGATAGCCGCAACCGCACCTTTTTCTATAGCAATATCCAGATAATCATGTCCGTTAAAATTATCACCGGTTAATGCTAAAAAGATATCACCCGCTTTTATAGTACGCGTATCGGTAGCGATACGCGTACTACTAATGGGTTTGTTTGCGTCATTGTTCGACTCTACAGGTACTGCCCCAAATTGCCAATGGCCAGCGAGAGTTTTGGTTGCCGCAAGCAGATTTTCTACTTGCCAAACATACAGCCCTTGCGACTGAATGCTGTTATCGTTGTCGGCTGTCATAATGATTACCTTATATATGATGACTACTTATCTTTGATATTTTTAAGTATAGGTTTTTTAAAACGTACAAAAAATGAATGGCAGGCGCTATTACTTCGCTATAAATACTATAAACGTCCGGCTTGCTTAAGGGCATGTTGCAAAATAACGCTATCGTCAAAATCATAACGCACGTGGTTAATCTCTTGATAGGTTTCATGACCTTTGCCCGCGATAACAACGATATCAGCAGGCGCTGCTTGATTAACCGCATATTCGATGGCGGTTTGGCGCGCCGGTTCGATATGGGCTCGCTGATATTGCTCGTTGGTCATGCCCGCTTGCATATCTTGCAAGATTACATTTGGGTCTTCGGTACGTGGATTATCCGCCGTCAATACAACTTTGTCGGCACCCGTCAACCCCGCTTGCGCCATCAATGGGCGCTTACCTGCATCGCGGTCGCCGCCACAACCAAACACTGCCCATAGCTGACCTTTACAATGGGTTTTTAGGCTGGCAAGCACTTGGCTTAACGCATCAGGCGTATGCGCATAATCAACAATAAAACAACCATCATTGGAGGGCACACGCTGCATACGTCCAACGGCACCTTGTAGCTGCGGGATAACGGCCGCAATGCGCTCCAAACTAATCCCTAGGGCTATAGCTGCGGCAATAGCGGCAAGTAAGTTGGCAACGTTAAAACGCCCGAGTAATGGGCTGACGATATTAATGCTATTGGTTTCTTTGTTTTTAAAATCAGTATTATCAAAGTTACTGTTACCAAAATCAGTACGCAGCGCAATCTCAACACCTTGCAAACTTGGCTTGATTTCAGCGGCAACAAAGGTCGCAGATTTTGCAGGGTCTAAACTATAGCTCCAAACGGTCAAACCACTGGCATGCGCCGTGTCGAACATAATCTGGGCATGCTCGTCATCGATATTGATAATGGCGTGGGTTAACTCGGGGAAATGCGCTTTATCAAACAGCTTGGCTTTTGCCGCCGCATATTCTGCCATATCAGCATGATAATCGAGGTGGTCACGGCTCAAATTGGTATAAATCGCCACCGACACCGGCATACCTTGTAAACGCTGCTGATCGAGACCGTGCGAGCTCGCTTCTAAGGCCAATAATTGCGCCTTCTCGAGACCCATTTGATATAAGAACTGCTGTACCGCTAAGGCATCGCCGGTGGTATGGCTGGCTTGCACTAACGCGCCAAGCCTACCGTTACCTGCCGTGCCCATCACCGCGCTACTCATACCCGTCAATTGCGTCAATTGTGCCACCAATTGGCTGATGGTGGTTTTGCCATTGGTACCAGTCACCGCAACGACCGTCGGTAAGGTCACAGGCTGCTGATGCTGTAAGCGCGCTTGAATCAAGTCACCTAAAAAATCACGAATATTTGGTACGTATACTACTGGACAAGGCAGTGCTGCTAATTGCTGCTGCGCTTTAGAGCGATCACTATCGTTTGTGAAGGAAGTATTGGCGTGTGGCGGCACACTAGCGGTAGACAGCAAAGCGATTGGGTCAATTTCCGACAGGATAAACGCCGCCTGCTCAGCGGATTGATATAAGTAGTCACGACTTTTTTGGCAATTTGGTGTCTGACTTTTTAATAACACAAAGACATCGTTTGCTACTAACTGACGGCTGTCTAGACGGAACTGCTCAAAGGGAATATGAGCAATCGAAGTTTTTGCTTTCGGTAGTTGACTGCTATATGTGCTTATCAGCGTTGTTAATGCTTGCGTTAAGCTATGGCTTTGCCTATCTCTATCGTTGCCACTGGTTTCAATCAGCTGTTGTAAGGTGACTGCGGTATTGCTTTTTGGCGAGGTAGACAGAGACATTGGCAAATCCTAAACGGTTAAAACGCATCAAATAGTTAACAGCTGAAACATGGAGCTTAGTCATGAAAATTGGTCATAAAACTCAAGCATGGAATTTACTTTTTTAGCTACGGCTCTTCAGTTTTCAATGGTTTATCTAACGGCACATTATATAAACGTAGCGCCTCTTTCATAACATTATGAAAGACAGGGGCTACCGTTAAGCCAGCATAAATCTGACCACGCGGGTCTTCGATAAGCATCACCCCGACCAGCTTAGGATTGGACGCGGGCGCCATACCGGCAAAGACGTTTCGGTACTGGTCGCTATAGTAACCACCTTTGGGGTTAATACGGCGTGAGGTACCTGTTTTACCCGCCACACGATAGCCATCAATCGCAGCAGCCTTTGCCGTACCACCTGGTTCTGTAACGCTTTCTAGCATCTGTACGATAGACATGGCTTGTTCGTGCGCCATGATACGTTTGCTGGGCTGTTTTTTGTCGTCTTTAATTAAGGTTAATGGGTGCATTACCCCACCAGCGGCAAGCGCCGAATACGCCTGTGCGACCTGAGCTAAGGTGACTTGTAGACCATAACCATAACTGACCGTTGCTCGTCTTGACGTTTCTTTTTCTTTTGGCGTAACGACAAGACCACTGCCCTCGCCGGGGAATTGCAGCGGAGTTTTTGCCCCAAAGCCAAACTGTCTTTGCATATTGGTAATGGCATCAGGCGGCAAGGATAACGCAATCTTGGTTGAGGCGACGTTACTAGATTTTTGTAGTAATGTCGCAAGCGTAATGCGTCCCAGATTATTGTGGTCGCGAATGGTATAACCGCGCACACGAATAGAGCCAGGATTGGTATCAATCAAAGACGTGGTGGTATATTTACCTGAATCCAATGCTGCTGCCACGGTAAATGGCTTCATGACCGAACCCGGCTCAAAGACGTCGAGCAGCGCACGGTTACGCTGGTTTTCACCCGTCATCTCGTTCAGATTATTAGAGTTAAAGGATGGCCACGTCGATAGCGCTAGCACTTCGCCCGTTTGTACATCAACAATCATACCAGTCGACCAGCGCGCTTTTTGCAGGCGACCGGCTTTTTCAAGCTCTTTATAGAGCAGATACTGTAAGCGCGAATCAATCGTTAAGGCGACATCTTTACCCGGTACTTCTGGCTCGACTTGCTTGATTTCTTTTAAGCTATTTTGCTTGGCGTCTTTTAATACCAGCACCTTACCGTCTTCACCCGCTAGCTCCGTTTCATACTGACGCTCAATACCAGCACGGCCTTCATAACCGCCTTCAGGATCATTGGCGTTTTGCCCCATGAACCCTAATAACTGTGAGTTTGGTTGCGGCTGCGGATAATAGCGCTGAAAGAAGTTTTTCTCATAGACACCCGGAAAATCAAGCGAGCTGACACTTTGGGCGATCTCAGGCGTGACTTTATTAAGAAGCGGCAGATAATGTGAACCTGCGCCCGATGGTAGCGCCGCTTTCACCGCTTCTTCATCGGTGACATCAATACTGTCATCGATAGCCGTGACTTTTTTCAGCTCAGTGACTGAGATATTGGCCGCTGCTGCAAGCGTGGTTAAATCCATATTATCTAAACGCTTTTGCATACGCGCGACAAGCTGAGGACTATCAGGGTTGGTCAAGATGATACGTTTCAGCTCATAATATTCGCGCGCATAATCGTGCGGGCTAAACGACACGGTCGCAAGCGGCGCACTGACAGCTAAAGGCAAATCATTACGATCGGTAATCATACCGCGATAGGATTTTTGCGTACGCACGCTGGTAATCAGCTCATTGCCTTTATCTTGATAAAACTGCGCATTGGCGACTTGTATATAATAAGCACGGCCAATTAATAAGCCTAAAATGACTAACGATATTGCCCAAATCGTGCGAAAGCGGTTTTTGTCCAGCTCAACACCGCCGCGCGACGATGCCCCAGAGGCTTTACCCAAAAAGGCTCTTTTGCTTTTTTGGGTTTTTACACTGGTATAAGCGCCCTGCTCTTCGTTCTTTTTTAGGCGGCTAAATAGCTTAGCTTTGCGGTTATCGGCCGCTTTATTGTCAGCTTTGCCGCTTGTTTGTCCAGATTTGGCAACACTGGCACGGCGTAGCGGCTTAGTGACTTTGCCGCTGGCGGATTTTTTACTGTTATTTTTGGCCGCTTTATCGTTTTTGGCAGTGGGCTTTTTATCAGTCATCGTCCTGCCTCCGCAGCGTTAGCATCCGCCTCAAAAAAATCTGTTTCATTGGCAGCGGCAGCATCTGTGCCATCGTCCTCGAGCACTGGCGCGACGGCAACTGCCGCTCCCGGCTGAATAATCAGCTTATCTTTAAGCGTTGGCGAAAACATACCCAATTCAGCAACGGCGCGACTGGCAATTTGCGGGGTCGCACTAAAGGTTTGCTGCTCGATAAGCAAACGCTGGTGTTCTACCTGTAGCTTGCGCTCTTGTTTTTTCATATCTTGCAAAGTTTTATAATCCTGATGATATTGCTGCACGCCCTCTGCCGTCTTGATGCCGCTCCAGATAATAGCCGCTGCCAGTAACACTAATATGACCACGTATATACTGACCACGTTAAATCGGCGCACGAATAATTCGCCAACATCAGTATTAGGAGGCATTGCGGCGCGGCGGTTTACAGGTTTGTCAGATATTGCCATGACGATCTCAAAAAAGTGAACTTCAAAATAAAAAAAGCGCTAAGATTTGCGAGTGAACACACCCTCATGAGCCATCAGCACCATCAATAAAAATAACTACCAATAAAATCAATAAACACATAACCAAGCAAAAAGTAACTGCTGAGCCTAGCAGAGAATGTTTACAGCTTTTTAACAGCCGCGTAATCATTAAAACATTCAGTCATATTTTACCCACATAACTGAATAGCAAGTTTTAAGACTTAGCTTAAGAATTATCATCTGCTTTATAATCTGTATCGCTACGAGTCGCCATGCGCAGCCACGCACTACGCGCGCGCGGATTATTGCTTATCTCAGCCTGACTGGGGCCAACACGTTTTGGTTTACTAAAATAACGCGGACGCTTGGGCGGCATCGGCAAGTTTTCATCTTCTGGATACTGACCTTTGCTATGGCGCTGCAAAAACTGCTTGATACGGCGATCTTCTAACGAGTGAAAACTAATCACTGCCAGCTGACCGCCCGACTTTAAAATTGGAATACTTTGTTCCAAAAAGTCATCCACATCGCCAAGCTCATTATTGATAAAAATGCGCATGGCCTGAAAACTTTGCGTTGCAGGGTGCTTACCGCGCTGCCAATTTGGATGCGCCGCTTTGATCACTTCTGCCAGCGCAAGCGTCGACTCATAACTGTCCATCTGCTTAATCGCACGGGCAATACGGCGGCTGTGACGCTCTTCGCCAAACTCATAAAGCACATCGGCCAAGGTTTCATCATCGACCGTCTCAAGCCACTCGGCAACCGACTGTCCGCGACTGGTATCCATGCGCATATCGACCGCGCCATCGCGCATAAAACTAAAACCGCGGCTACCGTCATCGATTTGCGGCGAGGAAATACCCAAATCCGCCATCAGACCGTCCACTTTCGTGATACCCATCGCCGCTAGGCTATCGGTCAAGGTTGCAAAGCTATCATGCACCACTTTGACGCGGCTATCAGATTTTGCCAATTCTTGCGCAACGCTAATCGCTGTTGGGTCTTTATCAAACACAATTAAGGTTGCATCATCAGCAAGCTGACTTAATAGCAGGCGGCTATGCCCACCGCGCCCAAAAGTTGCATCCACATAAATGCCACTTTTTTGTAAGCTGTTTTGACGGCTGTCATCTGTTTGTTTGGGCAGCGTTTTGACACCCAATACCGCCGACACCGTTTCTTGTAGTAGCACGGCGTCATGGACAAAACTTAATTCATTAGAACCCGCTTGCTGTATGACGGGCTCTTGAGCAGAATCGTTTTCAACAATAGACGAATTGACCTCTGACTCAGAACTATCAATGACTGAAGAAGGGGGTTCTTTAGAATTTAACGTGTTTTTTGACTTTGGATTCGATATGGACACAAACGACTCAGTAGATGATGACCTTTTTGGCCAGTAATAGTAAAAAATCAGATGAAAATAAACAAGTTATGACTTGCCTAGCATTATTATCGCAAGGATACACTGGTAGTCAAGCGCTAGGAGGGCTTTTCGTTAAAAATATCCCATCTCTCTGTTATACTAGCGCTATATTTTACGCTATTTTTCCACATGGACGGCTATTGTTTATGCCGTATTTTTTGTGCAGACCTTTGATTCACATTTGTCATCGGCATTTTTAACCATTATTTTTTAGTGCTATTTTTGACTGCCATATTCATTCATCACCCTATTCCGAGATTTTTATGATGCAACCATCAACTTCTACTAACAGTACGCGCCCTGTCCGTACTCGTATTGCGCCATCTCCAACTGGTTTTCCGCATGTCGGCACCGCTTATATTGCCCTATTTAACTTAGCCTTTGCCAAAGCCCATGGCGGCGAGTTTATTTTGCGTATTGAGGACACCGATCAAACACGCTCAACCGAGCAATCTGAACAAATGATTTTGGATGCGCTGCGTTGGGTCGGTCTTGACTGGGCGGAAGGACCAGATATCGGCGGTCCGCACGCACCTTATCGTCAGAGTGAACGTAGTGATATTTATAAAAAACATGCCGAGCAGCTGATAGAAAATGACCATGCGTTCCGCTGTTTTTGTACCCCTGAAGAGCTTGATAGCATGCGCGCTGAGCAAATGGCCAATGGCGAAACGCCGCGCTATGACGGTCGCTGCGCACATTTAGCGCCAGAAAAAACCGCGCAATTGGTCGCTGAAGACAAGCCTTACGTTATTCGTATGCGTGTGCCAACCGAAGGCGTCTGCCAGATACATGACATGCTACGCGGTACGGTTGAGATTCCTTGGACGCAAGTCGATATGCAAGTGCTGCTAAAAACTGATGGCATGCCAACTTATCATCTCGCCAACGTCGTCGACGACCATTTGATGGAAATCAGTCATGTTATGCGCGGTGAAGAATGGCTCAACTCGGCACCGAAGCATCAGCTGCTTTATGAGTATTTTGGTTGGGAGATGCCAGTTCTTTGCCATATGCCGCTACTGCGTAACCCTGATAAATCAAAGCTGTCAAAACGTAAAAACCCAACCTCTATCACTTACTATCGTGATGCTGGCGTGCTACCTGAAGCCCTGCTAAATTATCTCGGTCGTATGGGCTACTCAATGCCAGATGAAGCGGAGAAATTCACCTTAGAGGAAATGATTACCAGCTTTGATATTCAACGTGTATCGCTTGGCGGCCCTATTTTCGATATCGAAAAACTCAACTGGCTAAATGCAGAATGGCTACGTGCGCTTACCCCTGAAGAGCTTAAAAACAAAATCCTTGAGTGGGCAAGTGACAGCGATAAACTGACCGCGATTGCCGCGGCGATTCAACCACGTATTGAACTGCTGTCTGATGCGGTTAACTGGGGCGGCTTTTATTTCCAAAATCTGCCTGCTATCACCGCTGAGAGCTTTACCCATAAATCGCTGACGCCTGAGCAAATTACCGAGATGCTACAACTGGCGCTTTGGCAGCTAGAAACCTTGCCGACGTGGACGGAAGAAAACATCTATGCCACCCTAAAAGGTCTTGCTGCACATCTTGATATCAAGATGCGTGACTTTATGGCGCCGTTCTTTATCGCTATCGCTGGTAGCACCTCATCGACGCCTGTCATGAACTCTATGGCGATTATTGGCGCTGATATGACGCTGACACGCTTGCGCCATGCGGTTGATGTCCTAGGTGGCCTTGGTAAAAAGAAGCTGAAAAAACTTGAGAAACAAGCGGCAGAATTGCCAGACTTCTTGGCGGCTGAATAGTTTGGCTGCTAAATAACCTTGTACTGGTTAATTAAGAGTAGAATGCATAAGTAATAAAAAAGGGTCAGGCTACTACTGGCCTTTTTTTATATTCATCTCCGTACTAAAGTGCCCATAATTAGCCATTTAAATACTTTTACTAACTTTTTTTGCATTATTTTGCATTATTTTTAAAATAGCGGTTGACAAGACTGCTGGTCTTACCTAAAATACGCACACTCTTAGCGAGGGGCTATAGCTCAGTTGGTAGAGCACTTGCATGGCATGCAAGGGGTCAACGGTTCGACTCCGTTTAGCTCCACCATACTATTTATCGCAACGTTCAGTTTACTGACACTTTGATAAATACTCGCTAGTAGGACGATATCAGCACCTAGGCAAGGCTTGCTCTATTAATAGATAAGCACTCTGATATTGTGAAGTACCGTTGTAATGCTATTGTAAAATAGTGGTTATGACACTCTATGCGTCCCCATCGTCTAGAGGCCTAGGACACCGCCCTTTCACGGCGGTAACGGGGGTTCGAATCCCCCTGGGGACGCCACTATTCGGCGTCAATGATTAGCACTTTTGCTTAGCGCCTTTAAGCATCAGATTAGACTAATAAGCGCACAATAAAAAATCCCAGTCATCATACGGTGACTGGGATTTTTTATGTCTGTGATTTATTATAGACGTTTAATGCTATCACAAGGAAATATTGGCTATGTTTGGTATCGAGAATTACCTAGGGTTTGTCTTGGCGGCTATCTTGTTAAACCTGACCCCTGGCAGCGATAGCATGTATATCATCACCCGCAGTATTTCACAGGGGCAAACGGCGGGGTTTTATTCCGTGCTTGGTATTATCTCAGGGATTTTAGTACATACGTTATTGGCGGCGCTGGGCTTATCCGTTTTACTGGCCAACTCTCCTACCGCATTTATGATTGTTAAATATATAGGTGCTAGCTATTTGTGCTATCTAGGCGTCAAAATACTTATGAGTAAACAGCAGCCTTTGATAGGCGCGAGTTTACAAGAAAACGGAAAACCTTCTTCTGCTAAGACTTTAGATTATTGGCAAATATATAAGCAAGGTATGCTCACCAATACCTTTAATCCAAAAGTCGCGCTATTCTTTTTGGCTTTCTTTCCGCAATTTATCAATCCTAACTATGCGAATAGCACCTTGTCCTTTTTACTTTTGGGACTAACCTTTGCCGTCACTGGTTTTATATGGTGTTTATGTTTGGCATTACTGGCGTCAAAATTCAGTGAAAAGCTGCGAGAGAATCCAGCTATCGAATCTATTTTAAATAAAATTAGTGGAGTGGTGTTTATTGGCTTAGGTATTAAGCTATTGACTGAGAAGGGTTAAAGGTAAAAATAACGAATTAAAAAGTATTGCGCATAAAAAAGCCCAATCATCACGACCGGGCTTTTCTTATTCTCACTTTAATTAAATATTACGCTGCGTTTTTACTTTCAGCTGCTAATTGACGTAGTACATAGTGCAATACGCCGCCATGACGCACGTATTCGCGCTCTTTTGGCGTCTGTAGCATGACGTTTACCTCAAAGGTTTCAGTTGAACCATCAGCACGGGTCGCCGTCACTGTTGCGGTTTTACTCTCACCATTATCAAGGCCTGTGATACTTAGCACTTCAGAACCGTCTAGGTGATAAGTATCGGCGTTTTCATCATCTTTAAAGGTTAATGGCAACACGCCCATACCAACTAAGTTTGAGCGGTGAATACGCTCAAACGAGCTGGTCAATACCGCTTTTACCCCGAGCAAAATCGTACCCTTCGCTGCCCAGTCACGGCTTGATCCAGACCCATATTCTGCACCGCCAAGTACCACAAGTGGGCGCTGATCTTCTTTATACTTCATTGCCGCGTCATAGATGGCCATTTCTTCGCCGTCTTTTAACGTCGCGTTGTCGCCTTTAAAGTAGTAAGTATAGCCGCCTTCTTTACCGCCCATCATCTGGTTTTTGATACGGATATTGGCAAAAGTACCGCGGGTCATGACCGCATCGTTACCACGGCGTGAGCCATAACTATTAAAGTCGGCTGGCATCACACCACGCTCTTGCAAGTACTTACCCGCAGGAGAATTAGCATCGATATTACCAGCTGGCGAGATATGGTCAGTGGTGATTGAATCGCCAAATAGACCCAAGATACGCGCGCCTTCGATATCAGGGATACCTTCTGGCTCCATGGTCATGCCATCAAAGAACGGTGGGTTTTTGATATAAGTAGACTTTTCGCTCCATGGATACAGCTGACTATCGGCTGAGCTAATGGCGTTCCATGCAGCACTACCGTCAAATACTTCGCCGTAGTTTTTACGGAACATATCGGCGTCGATATTATTGGCAATTAATTCATTAATTTCATCGGACGTTGGCCAAATATCCTTTAGGTAGACATCGTTACCGTCTTGGTCTTGTCCTAGCGGATGGGTGGTCAAGTCAATATCAACCGTCCCTGCCAGCGCATAAGCAACTACCAGCGGTGGCGACGCCAAGTAACTGGCCTTGACGTGCGAGTGAATACGCCCTTCAAAGTTACGGTTACCCGATAACACCGCAGCGGCAACCAAATCGTTTTCTTTGATACCTTGTTCAATCGACTCTAAGAGTGGGCCTGAGTTACCGATACAGGTGGTACAACCATAACCAACCAAATAGAAGCCTGTTTTCTCTAGCTCATCCATCAGTTTGGTTTTTTCAAGATAATCGGTAACAACTTTTGAGCCTGGTGCCAATGAGGTTTTTACCCAAGGCTTGGCTTTTAAACCTTTGGCAGCGGCTTTTTTCGCCACCAAACCAGCGCCAATCATCACCGCCGGGTTTGAGGTGTTGGTACAAGAGGTAATCGCGGCGATAACCACCGAACCATCACGCAGTTTGTGGCTCTTATCATCGATATTAACGTCAGAGAAGACATTAGGCTTGGCATACAGCCTATCGGCTTGCTCTTGCTGCGCACCTTCTTGATCAAAGCGCACTTTACCATCGACTTCTGACTTACGGTCTTTGGTCATTTTCTCTAGCGTTTCGCCAAATTTTTCATGCATATCAGACAAATTGATACGCTGCTGTGGCAAGTTAGGACCGGCAAGGGCTGGTTTCACCGATGATAAGTCCAGCTCAAGCTTACTTGAATACGTCGCCGCTGGGGTATCGGCATCGTGCCATAAGCCTTGTGCTTTGGCATATTTTTCAACCAGCTCAATCTGACTTTCTTCACGACCTGACAGACGCAGATAATCAATCGCCATTTGGTCAATCGGGAAAATACCACAGGTTGCGCCGTATTCTGGTGACATGTTGGCAATGGTTGCACGGTCAGCGAGTGGCATACTGTGTAAACCTTCGCCATAAAATTCGACGAATTTACCTACCACACCGTGAGCACGTAACATCTCAACCACGCGTAGTACCAAATCCGTTGCGGTCACGCCTTCGGTCAATTTGCCTTTGAGCTCAAAACCGACCACTTGTGGAATGAGCATTGAGGACGGCTGTCCAAGCATCGCCGCTTCCGCTTCGATACCGCCAACACCCCAACCGAGTACGCCAATACCGTTAATCATCGTCGTGTGACTGTCTGTACCAAATACCGTATCTGGATACGCGGTCAGCTCTCCGTCTACTTCAGCAGCCATTACTACACGCGCTAAATATTCTAAGTTAACCTGATGCACGATACCGGTTGCTGGTGGCACAACGACAAAGTTTTTAAAGGCGTTTTTGCCCCAATGTAAAAACTCATAACGCTCGTTATTGCGCTTAAATTCAATTTTCTCGTTTAAGTCTAGTGCATCTTCGCGGCCATAAGCGTCGACCTGTACTGAGTGGTCAACGACCAACTCACTTGGGATAAAGGGGTTAATTTGCTCGGCACGACCGCCAAGCTCAACGACCGCATCACGCATCGCTGCCAAATCCACCACTGATGGTACACCAGTGAAATCTTGCAAGACCACACGCGCAGGCATAAAGGCGATTTCTTTTGACGCTTCTGCGCCAGCGTCCCAATTGGCAACGGCTTCGATGTGGTTTTTGCCGACAGATTGACCGTCGTCTTCATTACGTAATAGGTTTTCTAAGACGATTTTCATACAAAACGGCAATTTGCTGATGTTCTCGTAAGTGTCAGTCAGCTTTGGCAAGCTATAATAAACGTGCTCCTTGCCAGCGACTTCAATCGTATCTTTTACATTAAAAATATCACTCATGGTAGCTTCCTTATCGTTGTTATAGATCCTAAGCATAAATCCTTATGCCATTAATACGATTGTGAATGCATGGCAATTTATGCTGATAACTGGTGGCTTATTTCTTCTTAATTTAAATGAATGTGCTTAAATCGAATGGCGACACCTATTTTTTAATAAGCGCTCGTTTTTAACAAGTGCTAAGTACAGTAGTTAACGGTGTTTTTATTTGAATAAATGTTTATTGATAACGGTGAGGTGAACAAAATCGCCGTTAACAAAAGATATATGCATCTGTTTAGCGTTTAACAGTAACGTCCTTTTACCATAACAAATAAGGAGCACTTTGTTAACGACTAGATGGTGTTGAATCGTGGCACAATCGTAACCACGACAATGCTTTAGCAGTTAAAATTCAACGTTTACCGGACAAGGTGTGCCCATATCTTTTAACTTTGACTACGACGACCGCTCCGAAAGACGTGGCTATCATCATAAAAGCTCGGCTGGACATTTTCTGCCCAATAGTATGGCACGCCCAAAATGGGCAATGGCGACAGTTTGCGCGGGGACACATCTGGCTCTGATAATAACGCATCCATATAATCGGCCACTTTTTGATCCAGAAGATTAATGCGCTCAGATAGCGATAAGGCAAAAAAATCTTGCGTGACATTTATCACGATACTATGGGCGCACAATGCCTTGCGTGGGTGCAGTAGCTTCTCTAACAGTGCATGACCAAAAATATAAACTGCTGCTTGAGCTTGTTTATTAAGTTGCTTTGGGTTATCCCATTTGTCACGCGGTGCAACCAAACTTTCCTGCCAATCGAAATCAACCAACGCCTCACCGATACTAGACTCAGCGGTCACCAATATTGCGCCATTTTCATCAAAGACGGTAATGGTATCGCGGACACGGCCGCGACTGGCGCCAATACCTTGCTCCTTAATCTCAAGCATATGATAATAATTCAGCAGGGCTTTAGTCTTGGGAAAGGTGAGCCAAATACTACCGTTAAATAAATCATGCAAATTATCACGGGTCGGGATATTACCGGTGGTGCCGATAAAGCGCTCGTACGCTTCGCCTTCTGGCAGCGCCTTTTGTGAAACGAATTGTAAGGTTTGGGCTTGATTGTTTAGCGCAGGTTTGGTTTGCGGTAATGGCTGTTGTAAATCATCAGCATGCTTCTGTAATGCGCTATTTAAAACCTTGGCGATGATATCAGGCGTCTGTTCGAGTTTATCTGTCTGAGCAGGGTCATTTTTTAAGCCGCTTAGCGGTGTAATGGATTTACTTATATAGCCTAACTGGTTTAAATGACACAGCCATGGCGCTTGCCAGTCAATAGCAGCAAAGCTGTCATCAAGCTTGCTGGCGCATGCAAATGGTTTATTAATAGATGCATCAGAAGTAGCATTTCGATAAGGCTTGGCAGGTAAATCGGTGGCGGTCATATTGACTATCTCTATTAGACGACTGGCGTGGCTATGGTATCATGGAGCGCTTTTTTACGGCTAGACAAGCCGCTCGAAATACAGATTTCGCGCGCTATTTATTGATGAGTTTTTATGGCTAATTTTAACACCCACTTAAATGTTGCATTCATGGCAAGTGGTACGATGAGTCTTGCGGTTTATAAAGCGGGCTTGATTGATGATTCAGGGTTTTTGATGTGCGTGGCACTCGGCACTATCGGTGGGCTGCTGCCTGATTTGGATTCTGATAACTCGACGCCGATTAAGCTTGGGTTTAATATCACCTCATTTATCTTTGCCTTTGGTCTGGTCATGCATTGGCGCAGTGAGCTGAGTCTACTGGCGCTCATTGCATTGTGGCTGGCGGGCTACGGCTTTATGCGTTATGTGGTATTTTCGATTTTTACCAAAATGACCGTGCATCGTGGTGTCATACATTCGGTGCCCTATATGGCGATAATGGGACTTGGAATGACCTACGTCAGCTACGATATTTTAGCCTTACCGCTAACCGTTAGCTGGTTTTATGGCTTATTTTTATTCGGCGGCGCCATGGTACATTTGGCATTGGATGAGCTATATAGTGTGAATTTGTCCAATATGAAAATGAAGCGCTCATCGGGTACAGCAATGAAGTTTTATCAGCATAAAGATAAATGGTGGTATCTGCTCCTGTACGTCATCCTTGCGCTCTTGGTCTATTTTGCGCCGCCGTTTGCTGAGTTTTGGCAGCAGCTGCGCGACCCCGCGCCTTGGGCAAAGCTTAAACTGGGGCTATGGCCAGAATTGATAAAAAACTGGCTCAATTGAAAGCTATAGTACCGTTAAAAAATGAATAATAACGCGAGTAAATAATGTCACTTTCCCTACCAACTTGCCCTTGCCAAATCAATCCAGTCTCAGATGCTATTGGCGCGCCGCTACTTTATCAAGATTGCTGCCAGCCTTATCATGACGGTCTTTTAGATAACGAAGCTGATAAAATTGACGGTGCAAAGCCAGACTCTGCTGAGCGTCTAATGCGGTCGCGTTATAGCGCCTTTGTCTTAGTTAAACCAGAATATATCGTCAAAACCACCCTACCCGCGCAGCAAAAATTGCTAGATATGCATGCGATTGAGTCTTGGGCAAAAGAGACAGATTGGGCAGGATTAGAAATCGTAGTACACACGCCAAAGCTAGGTAAACGCCATGCGCAGGTTGAGTTTAAAGCTTACTTTAATATCTCTGATAATAAAGATGACGGCATACAGGCGCATCATGAATTATCTGCCTTTGTAAAAGTCACAGACAAAACCAATAATGAGGCGCGTTGGTACTTTCTCGACCCGACCGTTTCTATGTCTGTCAACCAAAAACAGCGCTGTATTTGTGGCTCGGGTGAGAAGTTTAAGCGCTGTTGTGGCGCTTATATCTAACTGATATTTAATCAACGTTAAATACTTGCCAATCCTAAACACTCGCTCCAACCGCGCGTGCTACCGCAATGCCTTCGTCAATGGTTAAAAACTTACGCTGACTTGGACTGTCTTTATAAATGACATCACCATCTTGGAATATTAAGCATTCATTGACTGCCAACTGTTGCCATTTTTCATTTTCAGTCAATGGCACGGTGACCAATATCGTAACTTTATCGCTGTCGGTAGTCACATCACCAAAGTTAATGGCCAAATCATCATCAGCAAGCTTTGCTTCGCCAAACGGTGCTTTACGCGTGAGATAAAACAATAAGCTACCAGCATAAGCCAGCTGCCACCGACCGTTTGAAATTAGGCAGTTAAACAAACCGTTAGCAGAAAGGTAGCGACATTGGGTGGTTAAAAAATTAAACAGCGTTTGATCATCTGGGCGAGTTTTAAAGCTGCTTTTTAGGCGATTAACGAGATAACAAAACGCCATTTCAGAATCGGTATTACCGACTGGCTGGCAATGTGAGGCATTGCCATTGTCTTGCAGGCGCTGACAGCGTTTGATAAATTCGCTATTCATCTGTCCGTTATGGGCAAAAACCCACTGCTCGCCCCAGACTTCGCGGACGAAAGGATGGGTATTGGCCAAGCAATTCTGCCCTTGGGTCGCTTTACGAATGTGGGCGATGACGTTCATGGCTTTAATCGGATAATTATTCACCAAATCAGCCACGGGCGATAGATGGCTCGGATGATTGTCATGAAACAGTCGCAAACCAGTCGAAGCATTGGCGGTTTTATCATTATTGGCGCATTCACTGCGCTCAAAAAACGCAATACCAAAGCCATCTTCATGACTGTCGGTCATGCCGCCGCGACGGCGAAACCCTGCAAAGCTAAAACCAATATCGGTTGGGGTATTACAGTTCATTCCTAAGAGTTGACACATTTATACTTCACCGCCGTTGTTGTCTTTTGCAGAATTTAAAGTAGGGTTTAGAGTAGCTTCTGACACTTCATCAAACATCTCATAAGGCGTGGCCCCATCGGTATCGATATTCGCCAAAATACGCTGCGCATGTGCCAAATCCGTATCTTGTATCCACAGCACAATCCCAGAATTCATACCGGGCATGGCACTCAGCGGTTGCAGTGACACCGTAATGCCATTGTTACGCAGCAGATTGGCATGCAGCTCGCCTTGCATATTGGTATCGTAGCGCGCCAGTTTGTGCCAGTTAGCAACTTGATCGGTCATGGTAAATTCCTTTTAAACAGTTAAATATCTTGTTAATACAGATGGATTTAATAGAAGTCAAAACCTGATGACCAGTTAATTTGATTTAACGGATAAGCATCAATATGGAAACCGTTTGGGTACTCTTTAAAACCGGGTTGTGATTTTAATTGGTTGATAGCGGCTTGCGCTTGTTGCTCAGTAGCAAATACGCCGATTAATTTAATATCTTCGACATCGTTGTTTTTATCATCGTCTTTACAGCGTGCGTGTTCAAGCACGAATACCGTATTTTGTTCTTTTTCAACATGTGACCAATGATAAGCCGCTAAGCGTTTCATCAGGTCAGGGTTTTTGACCATGATATTATCGCCAGTGCGACCTTCGGTACGGTTATAGTGGATAACGTTTAAACGCAATAGCCAAAAAATCACCGCCGCCTTGGCGAGCATCACTGGTAAAGCGCGTTTTTCATCTTCGCCAAGCTGACGTTTTGACTCATAGCCTTGCAAAAAAGCCGCCATTTTACTGCGATCAAAATTGACGGTTTCGCCTTGCTCGGCATCGCCCCACGTCGTACAAAAATCATTAATGGTAATGGCAATATCCATCACATAATGCTCGACGCTGACTTCGGTAAAGTCTAACAATCCCGTTAAACGCGCTGCGCCTTTTTGGCTATTACTTAACGATAAGTCCCATAAGGTATTATCAGCGAACATGTCTAAATGGCATAAGCCTTTTGGCAACGTCGCAAGCGGTAATTCGCTATATGACTGCCAAATATCGCTCATGAGCTTGGCTTCGTCACCCGGCATAAACTGCATTTCACGGTCGCGTACTTCCGCCCATGGGTATAAAGGCACGCCATATTCTTCCGCAGGCTGTAATGCTTGTAAGGTCTCATGCAGCATGGCTAAAGCGGCGCCAATCTCATAACACATCGCTTGCGTCGTCTGCTGTGGATGCGCGCCAGCTAGACAAGGCACGAGGGTAATCGCTTTATTATCGTAGCGTATGACATAGCCTTTTTCTGCGCTATCAGCGCCTAAATCAAGCAATGCTAACGGCGCAGCGACTGGCAATTTACCATCCAGTTGATTAAGGATAACCGCCATTTTTTCGATGTCTTCTGGTGGACGCTCTTCAAATAAAGTAAATACATAAGAGTGCGCGCCATCTACATCATCAGTCGTCTGAATAAACCAGTTAGAGTTTTTGATACCTTGGGTAATCGGAATGGCACGCGCAAATGACACGCCAAAACGCTGGCAAAAAGCGGCAAACTGGTCATCGGTTAACTGGGTATAGACGGACATGACATCTCACTTATGGCAATTAAAAGAAGGTAAATAGGATAAATATCGACGGTAATGACAGTGATTGTACCGCGCATGAGCAAACTTTGGTTAAAAGCATAATAATCTTGCGAAAAGCTGCCTGATATGGCGGCGATTTTGCTAGACTAGCGCTTACGGATAAATTGATTATAAGGTGAAAGACCCTATGTTAGCAAAGCGTATCATTCCTTGTTTGGATGTGGATAATGGCCGTGTGGTCAAAGGCGTGCAATTTGTCGATATCAAAGACGCAGGTGACCCGGTTGAAGTCGCCAAACGCTATAACGAGCAAGGCGCCGATGAGATTACTTTTTTAGACATTACCGCGACCAATGATGAGCGCGATACCACTTATCATACCGTTGAGCGTATGGCTGAAACCGTGTTTGTGCCACTAACGGTCGGCGGCGGTGTGCGTAAAATCGCTGATATTCGTAATTTGCTCAATGCAGGCGCGGATAAAGTAGCGATTAATTCAGCAGCGGTATTTACCCCTGAGTTCGTTGGGGAGGCGGCACAGAAATTTGGTAATCAATGTATCGTCGTGGCTATCGATGCCAAACGCGTTGCAGATATAACGGTCGATGGCGTTATCGTACCGCGTTGGGAGATTTTCACCCACGGTGGTCGTAAGCCAACCGGTATTGATGCGGTTGCTTGGGCAAGTAAAATGGCTGCTCTCGGCGCTGGCGAATTATTGGTGACCTCAATGGATGGTGACGGCACCAAAAAAGGCTATGATTTGGCTTTAATGAAGCAGATTACCAGCCGTGTGAATGTGCCCGTCATTGCTTCGGGCGGCGTTGGTAACTTACAACATTTAGCAGAAGGCGTATTAGAAGGCGGAGTCGATGCCGTACTTGCGGCCAGCATTTTTCACTTTGGCGAATATACCGTGCAAGAGGCCAAAGCATATATGGCCGCGCAAGGCATACAGATGCGTCTTTAAGATTGCTAAAATATCAATGCCTATGCAAAAAATGGTATCATAGCGCTACTTATTTATTTTTTTCAGTTAACTATTGAAAACAATCGAGATTTTACATAAAAATTTTGTTTTAAACGCTACTTACCCAAAGGATTTTCTTATGTCAAATTTACAACAGCAGCGCAATGATATTACCCATATCGATGGCAATTTACATCAAAATGAAGATGCCCGCATTGGTATCGTCGTCGGTCGTTTTAACGGTTTTGTCGTTGAGTCATTGGTAGATGGCGCAATCGATGCCCTACTTCGCCATGGCGTATTGGGTAGCAACATTACCGTGATTCGCGTGCCGGGTGCTTTTGAGTTGCCATTGGTCGCTCAGCGCGCCGCTGAGTCTGATCGCTTTGATGCCATCATTGCGTTAGGTGCGATTATCCGTGGTAGCACGCCGCATTTTGACTTTGTGGCGAGCGAATCTGCCAAAGGTTTAAGCAGCGTTGCAATTGATTATAATATCCCTGTTGCCAACGGTGTATTGACCACTGACAGCATCGAGCAAGCGATTGAGCGCTCTGGTACCAAAGCCGGTAATAAAGGCTCAGAAGCAGCGATGGTTGTGCTTGAGATGCTAGCGGTTCTATCACAGTTAGACATTGCTGATGACTATGATAATAATGATGACGCATAATTAAATCTTCATTTTATAAAGCTTTATTCGTTATTTAATTGGCGCTGCGACTGATGTCACTTTTGATATAGACCGCAGCGCCAATATGATAGTACAAAGCACTATAAACAGTTCTATAAAGCACCGTTTTAATATCTGACTGTCACAGCCTGCCAGTCGTCTACTATTTAACAACTTTTATACTATTTCTTACAACTTGCTGTCTTTGCCAAGCTTGTTATTTGCGCCAAGATAGATGTTTAAAATGATAGTTATTTAAAATTTAGGTATTGACCCCCTATGACTGACCAACTCAAGCGCGCCATTAACGCTGCACAAACCGCCCAAGCCAATGATGCACAAGCTGAAGCTACTCGTATCGCGAGCAGCAGCGCGGGTGAGCAAACCTTTGATATGAGTGAAACGACTTATAAGACTAGCCACACCGCTGTGCGTAAGGCTCGTCGCTTTGCGATGCAAGGCCTATATGAGTGGTTGGTTACCGATCGCCGTTTTGATATCGATGGCAAGCTTGGCTGGAAGGACAATGCGCCGCATGATATCGCTGCCCGTACGCGCGCGACCAATGCCATGCATACCGTTCATATCGGCTACTATCATGAAATGATGCGCGATATTCCAGAGCAGATTGACGCTCTCGATGCGCTAATCAGTCAGCACCTTGATCGTGACATCGACAAACTCGATACCGTCGAACATGCCATTTTATTGATTGGGGCGTATGAGCTACAAAACCGCTTAGAAATTCCCTACAAAGTCGTGCTTGATGAAGCGATGAAGCTAAACAATCATTTCGGCGCTACTGACGCGCATAAATTGATTAATGCCGTCCTTGATAAAATGGCGATTGAATTGCGCGCGCTTGAAGTCGAAGCCGACAGCAAAGCCAATCTACGCACCTCACAAAAAGCGGCGACTCAAGCAAATACTAAGCAGACTGAAGCTCAATCTACTGCTGTTGAAGAAGCTAGCGAAAGCACTACTGAATCTGATGTCGATAGTACGTCAACTGCTTCGAACAAACCGCGTATCAGTGCCAATAATGCCAGTGTTAAACGCAATAGCGCGAGTAAAGCTCTAGCAAATATTATGGACTATAAGATCAATAAGAAAAACGACGCCGCAAAAAATGAAACGCCAAATAATATCGTTAATGACAAATCTGCAGAAGAAAGCGCTTTAGAAGAAAACTCTTTAGAAAAAAATGGGGCTACTAATGGGGTTAGCAAAGATGAGAATAGTGACGCAGCTGACGTAGGCTTACATGATTCAAACCTTGTTACTCCTAATGAAAACAATAAAGACTAGCCATGAACGAATTTGAGCTGATTGAGCGTATATTTGCGCAAATGCAAGCTGCACCGTCATTGTCCAACACTGCCGAAGCACACAATATCGAAAAAGGCATTGGTGATGATGCGGCGGTAATGAGCCTGCCTGCAGGTGCACACTTGGTTAGCTGTATTGATACCCTCGTTCAAGGGCGGCACTTTAGCGCTGATTGGAATGACGTAAACGAATTAGCCTTTCAAATCGGCTATAAAGCGGTCGCAGTGAATGTCTCAGACATTGCCGCGATGGGCGCAACGCCGCATAGTATTCTATTGGCATTGGCCTTACCTGAGCGTTTGGCGAATGAGCAATGGCTGACTGAATTTGCCAAAGGTTTATTTCACGCCTGCCAGCTATTTGGTATCACGCTTATTGGCGGTGATACCACGCGCAGTGATAGATTAGTGCTTAGTGTCAGCGCGCAAGGATTACTGGCTGCAAACATTCCGGCTGTCTACCGCTCAGGCGCGCAAGTCGGCGATAAAATCTATGTCTCAGGGTCGCTTGGCGATGCTGCTTATGCGCTACAGCATCCTAATACTGCTATCGGTATTGAGCTTGCCCATCGGCTGCATATGCCAACGCCGCGTATTGCCTTAGGGGCAGCAGTGGCAACAATTGGCGCAACTTCGATGATAGATATCTCTGATGGTCTGTATCAAGACCTTGGGCATATCTGTGAGCAAAGTGCCGTTGGTATGCGCATCCACCTTGAGCATCTGCCTACCAGTAAAGCATTATCAAGCGTTGGTCTATCTGAACGCTTATTATGTCAGTTGGCGGGCGGCGATGATTATGAGCTGGCTTTTACCTTGCCTGCCCATATCGAGCCACCGATTGATAATAATAGCGACACGCCTGTGACCTGTATCGGTGAAGTCATAGCCGCAAACAAGGCAGATACTGCTAAAAATGTACGACCCGAGATTTTTTATCAAGGCCTAGCAGTCACACCGACGCATCCCGCCCCATTTCCTACTTGGCCCAATCTGACGGGTTACCAACATTTTGCAGGTTAACCCATGATTGATCACAACCTATCTAAGCCTGATATCCGACAAGCCAATGATTGCCCGCCTCTACCCGCCAATGCCAGCGCGTTTGATCGTTTGGTTTATTGGCTTGGTATCGGTCTAGGTAGCGGTCTGCCGCGCCGTGCACCCGGCACTTGGGGTACGGTTGGCGCTTTAATCGTTGCGATACCATTATTAAGCCTAGGCTTTGTGCCGTTTTTGATGATTACCATTTTAGCTTGTTTGCTTGGTAATGCGATATGCGGTCGTACCTCAGAGCTGATGGGCGGTCACGATAACCCGCACATCGTTTGGGATGAGTGGGCTGGTATGTGGCTTACCCTCCTGCCGCTATCTTATATGGGTATCGCCAACGGTAGTTTTTGGCAAAATTTCACTCAAATACCTACTATCTTAGCCATCATTATTGCCTTTATACTATTTCGCTTTTTTGACATTATTAAGCCGCCGCCGATTGGCTGGGCAGATAAAAAAGTCGCGGGCGGTCTGGGTATTATGCTCGACGATATTATTGCGGGAGTGATGGCGGCAGCCGTTTGGGTGATTATTTATACCTTTATCTTCTCTTTTAGCTTTTAATCTTAAGTTTGTCCTTTAAACCTCAAATAAATGTTTTTACCATAAATAATTCTACTTTATCGCCTTTTATATCGCTCACCTATTTAGCGGTTAGATTTTCTGAACGCCTGCTGTTTAATTTATATCTATAGACAGCTAATGTCATAATCAGTTTACAAAGATGTCACGACATAGCGTTTTAGTTAAGTCGTAATTTGCGTTATAATTCAGAATTATATTTTGTTACATTTGTAGGCTCTTTTTTAGGAATACTATGACAGCTCCTCTTTCAGTAATTATCCTCGCGGCTGGTAAAGGCACGCGTATGCAATCAGCCAAGCCAAAAGTACTACAGACACTGGCTGGCAAGTCATTATTGGGTCATGTGCTTGATACTTGTCATCAATTGACCGTTGATGACACCATTATTGTCCATGGTTTTGGCGGCGAACAAGTCCAAGCAGACATTAATGAGCAATATGCGCATTTGCCGATTACGTGGGTTGCCCAGACTGAGCAGTTAGGTACGGGCCATGCAGTAAAAGTCACCCTATCTGAGTTACCAAAAGAAGGCCAAAGTCTGATTTTATATGGTGATGTGCCATTGGTCAGCTGCCAGACGTTAACAGCTTTAAAACTTGCCAATACTGATGGTATGTCGATGTTGACGCTAACAGTAGACAACCCATTTGGTCTTGGTCGTATCAAACGCGATAAAGAGGGCAATATTGAAGCCATCGTTGAGCAAAAAGATGCCAACGCCGATGAACAAAAGATCCAAGAGATTAATAGCGGTATTTACTGCGTTGATAATGCATTATTGCATAAATATCTGCCAAAGCTGTCTAACGACAATGCGCAGCAAGAATACTATCTCACCGATATTGTTAAGATGGCGGTTGCTGAAGGCATCAATATTGTCGCCATCGAGCCTGAACATAGCTTTGAGATTGAAGGCGTCAATAACCGCCAACAGCTTGCCAGCTTGGAGCGTACGTGGCAAGGTAAGTTGGTTGCTGACCTGCAAGAAGCTGGCGTCCAGTTTGCCGATCCGACGCGCGTTGATATTCGTGGCAGCTTGATCGCAGGCCAAGATGTATTCGTCGATGTGGGCGTTGTGTTTGAGGGTGATTGTGTCTTAGGTGACAACGTTTATATCGAAGCTGGCTGTGTGATTAAAAATGCGCACATTGGTAATGCCTGTCACCTAAAGCCGTACTGCGTCATTGACAGTGCGCACATTGGTAACGGCGTCGATATTGGACCTTTCGCCCATTTACGCCCTGATACTGTTTTGTCTAATAACAGTAAAGTAGGTAATTTTGTCGAGATTAAGAAATCGACTATCGGTCAAGGTAGCAAGGTCAATCATCTAAGTTATGTGGGTGATGCGACGGTTGGAACAAATGTCAATATCGGTGCGGGCGTGATTACCTGTAATTACGACGGCGTCAATAAATCGCAAACCATCATCGAAGACAATGCCTTTATTGGCTCTAACGCCAGCTTGGTTGCGCCAGTTACCATTGGTGATACCGCTACGGTTGCGGCAGGCTCAGTGATTACCAAAGACGTCGATGATAGCGCCTTAGCCTTTGGCCGTGCGCGCCAAACACAAAAAAATGACTTTCAGCGTCCAACCAAAAAATAAAGGCGGCGCTGATAGTTGACTCGATAAAATGATGGTAAAACCACTAAAGCAGTACGACAATAATTTGTGGTGCTGCTTATTTATATTTACAGATTAATGATTATCCATGTGTTGGCAACTTTCAAAATCACATGGTATGAGAACATAAAATTTAAGGAATAATTATGTGTGGAATCGTTGGAGCAGTTGCTGAGCGGAATATTGCCAATATCTTACTTGAAGGCCTTAAACGCCTAGAATACCGTGGTTATGACTCTGCTGGTCTGACTGTTATCCGTAATGGCGAGCTACATCGCGAGCGCCAAGTGGGCAAAGTACAAGCGTTGGTCGATGCCGTCGCCGTCAATCCTGAATTTTTCGACGGTCATATCGGTATTGCACATACGCGCTGGGCCACGCATGGCGAACCTGCACAGCGTAACGCCCATCCACATGTATC
The DNA here is from genome assembly GCF_014836505.1 of Psychrobacter communis. Lineage (NCBI taxonomy): Bacteria > Pseudomonadati > Pseudomonadota > Gammaproteobacteria > Moraxellales > Moraxellaceae > Psychrobacter > Psychrobacter communis. The sequence continues at coordinate 2,386 of NZ_JACSQR010000007.1, read as the reverse complement.
TGGTAAAATCGCCGTGGTACACAATGGTATCGTTGAGAACTATGCTGAGCTAAAAGAAGAGCTGATTGCTAAAGGCTACGAGTTTACCTCGCAAACTGATACCGAAGTCGTCGCTCATCTAATCAATGATATCTACAAAAATAAGCCTGATTTACTAGAAGCGGTACGCGCAGTTATTCCGTTATTACATGGCGCGTTTGCCCTTGGCATTGTGCATATTGATTGCCCAGACGAGCTGATTACCGTCCGTTTAGGGTCGCCTTTGGTCATCGGTGTAGGTATCGGTGAGAACTTTATTGCCTCTGATCAATTGGCGCTTTTGCCTGTGACCAATCGCTTTATGTACCTAGAAGAAGGCGATATCGCCAAATTAACCCGTAATAGTATTGAAGTTTATGCAGACGGCGTAAAAGTAAAACGCCAGATACACGAGATTGATGCCGCCCAGCATAATGCTGATAAAGGCGAGTTCAAACATTATATGCTCAAAGAAATCTATGAGCAGCCAGATGCGGTTGCCCGTACGATTGAGATGGCAATAGATAGTGATGCACCATCTAAGCTGCGCGATGACTTTTTGCAGCGTCATGAAGCGCAGTTAAAAGGTATCAAGAATGTTCAAGTCATCGCTTGTGGCACCAGCTATCATTCAGGTTTGGTCGCGAAATATTGGTTTGAAAGTCTAACCCGTGTGCCGTGTTCGGTTGAGGTTGCTAGTGAGTTCCGCTACCGCAATCCAGTGGTCGTCGATGACACCTTGGTCATTTGCATCTCGCAATCAGGCGAAACGGCGGATACCTTATCGGCGCTACGCGATATCCAAAAACATACGCCAGCAGGCCTCGTCAGCTTGGCTTTATGTAATGTACCGACCTCATCTTTGGTACGTGAAACCGATATCTTTTTACCAACGCTTGCCGGCCCTGAGATTGGCGTTGCTTCTACCAAAGCCTTTACCACTCAGCTTGCCGCGTTGATGTTACTGGTATTAAAAGTGGGTGTTGTACAAACGCGTATGACAGGTGAAAAATTAACCACCTTGCTGGGCAAATTACAAGCGCTACGCGGGCAACTACATGCCAGCTTACAACTCGATGCGCCTATCAAAGTCATGAGTGAGCACTTTGAATATAAGAAAAGCTGCTTATTCTTAGGTCGCGGTTTACAATTCCCAATCGCCTTAGAAGGCGCATTGAAGCTAAAAGAAATCTCTTATATTCACGCAGAAGGCTATGCCGCCGGTGAGCTAAAACACGGCCCATTAGCGTTGGTCGATAAAGACATGCCTATCGTGGTGCTCGCGCCAAAAGACAGTATGTTTGATAAGCTAAAAGCAAACATGCAAGAGGTACATGCGCGTCACGGTGAGCTGTTTGTATTTGCCAGTGAAGAAAGCAAGATGGTCGCAGAAGATAGAATGCACGTGGTTTATGTCCCTGAGGTTTGCGAGACGCTTGCCCCTATCGTTTATAGCGTACCGGTGCAGTTGTTGTCGTATCATGTCGCGGTGATGCGTGGTACGGATGTTGATCAGCCACGTAATCTCGCAAAATCAGTCACGGTCGAGTAGGATAAGTGTTTGATTCTAAAAGGTTTTTTGTTTATCGCAATAGTATATAACACTAAATGCTTTGCTGTCTAGTACCATATAGATAGCAAAGCATTTTTTTTATAATGGACATAAAAAATTTCAACAATTTGGATATATTTCAGTATAAATATTATATGCAGCAGCAAAGTAACCCAGAGTTGATTATGTCCCTATTTCAATTTCAGAGTCAGCCTTATTTAGGTTGTCGCAAATGTCTTTTGTGACCTCAAAACTAGCCACCTTACTATCATCTAAATCGTAATAGCTATACTGATAATCAAATCCCTTATTTATCCCTTGCATAACTTCTGCTTCTGCACAGGCTAACTTAGTATGTTCATTACGCATTGCCGTTTCAAGCTCTTTTCTTTTAGAAACATTATAATCAGATATCTTTAGCCGATAACCGAAAGTAACCGTTGTTCCATCAAAATCAATCTTTTCTAACGTAGTGACTTCATCAATTACGCTTGGCAGCTCTCTTTTTAATGTATCAATATTATGATACATCTCCTGTACATCGCGCTCGTGATTGCTAGCTGTGGTAACCTTTTCATCACGAGCTAAAACCGAATTATCATTCGAACAGGCAATGACTGTGAGAAAAGCTGAAAGTAGAATCAATGCTTTAAGTTTATTGAACATAATTATCTTTGTTGAACCTAATTAACCCCAATTCGGGATAAGGGCTCAAAAAAAAGATAAAAAAAGAAGTCCAAAGTTGCTAAAGTAAGTTTACCAAGACAAACTTCACAACAAGGACTTCTTACATGGACAACCTAACCGAACTATACT
>NZ_JACSQR010000079.1:0-1139 GCF_014836505.1 Psychrobacter communis | reverse complement strand
AATAAAGAGGAAATACCCATGGCAAAGGCCAAGTTTGAACGCAGCAAGCCACACGTCAACGTCGGTACCATCGGACACGTTGACCACGGTAAAACAACATTAACCGCCGCTATCGCAACCGTAGCCGCAATCACCTCTGGTGGCGAAGCCAAAGACTACGCCGCTATTGATAGCGCACCAGAAGAAAAAGCACGTGGCATCACCATCAACACCTCACACGTAGAATATGACACCGAAACCCGTCACTACGCCCACGTTGATTGCCCAGGTCACGCCGACTATGTTAAAAACATGATCACCGGTGCAGCCCAAATGGACGGCGCAATCCTAGTCGTATCAGCAACTGACGGCCCAATGCCACAAACCCGTGAGCACATCCTGCTATCACGTCAGGTTGGCGTACCGTACATCATCGTCTTCATGAACAAATGTGACCTTGTTGACGACGAAGAATTGCTTGAGCTAGTAGAAATGGAAGTTCGTGAACTTCTTAACGACTACGACTTCCCAGGCGACGACACCCCAATCGTAAAAGGGAGTGCCACCCAAGCCCTTAAAGGCGACGAAGGTCAATACGGCCAACCAGCCGTTGTAGAACTACTAGGCATCCTAGACACCTACATCCCAGAGCCAGAGCGTGACGTTGACAAAGCATTCCTAATGCCAATCGAAGACGTATTCTCAATCTCAGGCCGTGGTACCGTAGTAACCGGTCGTGTTGAATCAGGTATCGTACGTGTCGGTGACGAAATCGAAATCGTCGGTATCCGTGACACCCAAAAAACCACCTGTACTGGTGTAGAGATGTTCCGTAAACTGCTAGACGAAGGTCGTGCAGGCGAAAACTGTGGCGTATTACTACGTGGTACTAAGCGTGAAGACGTACAACGTGGCCAAGTACTAGCCAAGCCAGGTTCAATCACCCCTCATACTAAATTTGACGCAGAAGTATACGTACTGTCAAAAGAAGAGGGTGGTCGTCACACACCATTCCTAAACGGCTATCGTCCACAGTTCTACTTCCGTACCACTGACGTAACTGGCGCAATCCAATTACAAGACGGTACTGAAATGGTTATGCCTGGTGACAACGTTGAGATGGGCGTAGAGCTTATCCACCCAATCGCTATGGACAAAGG
>NZ_JACSQR010000078.1:0-1267 GCF_014836505.1 Psychrobacter communis | reverse complement strand
TGTAGTGGCATAATAAAATTGGACAGCTTCTAAGAGGTTATAATAACCCAAAGAAGGAAACTAGTATGACCAACAAACGCAATCAATATACCCGAGAATTCAAGCTTGAAGCCATCAGCTTAGTGACTGAGCATAAGCGTAAAATACCTGATGTAGCAAGCTCACTTGGCATTGGCAAATCCACCCTGCAGAAATGGCTGAGTCAGTATCGACAAGAAACGAATGGCCAAGCACCTAAAGTCGGCAACGCTTTAACGGATGAACAACGCGAGCTACAAGAATTGCGTAAGCAGGTTAAGCGACTCACTATGGAGCGCGACATATTAAAAAAGGCTTCTGCTCTGCTGGCCTTGGACAGCCTGAACGGCTATCGCTGATAAGCAAGCTTGCAGAGCAAGACAAAAGCGTCAGTAAACGCCGACTATGTGACTTATTTGGCATCATTAAAAGCAGCTACTACTATGGCACACAGACTAAGCCTATCGATATTGAACGTGTCAAACTCAAAGCCTTGATACGTCAAATATTCAATGACTCCAAACAATCAGCTGGGGCTCGCACCATTGTCGCCATCCTGTGGAATGAGCACAGTATTAGGCTAACGCGTTACTTAGCTGCCAAGATTATGAAGCAAATGAAACTGGTCAGTTGCCAGCTCAAGACCCACAAATACAAGCACGCTGATCAGGAACATAAAACCCATGACAACCTTTTAAAACGCAGATTTAGCCCAACGGCGCCCAACCAAGTCTGGACGGGCGATGTCACTTATATTCGCATTAAAGGCGGCTGGTGTTACCTAGCCGTTGTTTTAGACCTGTACGCCCGTCGTGTGGTGGGCTTTAGTGTCTCAGACTCACCCGATAGTATTCTGACAGGTAACGCTCTGAAAATGGCGTATCAGACGAGACTCAAACCAAGTGGTGTGTTATTTCACTCAGATCAGGGCACGCATTACACCAGTAAGAAATTTGCTGAATCAATCGATGATTGCGACGGTATGACACAGAGTATGAGCCGTCGTGGAAATTGTTGGGATAACGCCCCAACTGAGCGCTTCTTTAGAAGCTTCAAAACAGAGTGGATGCCAAAGGGCGGTTATGAGAATATCGCTGAGGCTAAAAGTGCCATTAGTGATTATATCTGGGGCTACTATCAAACCGTGAGACCGCACACTTTCAACAATTATTTAACACCAGCTGAAACAGAAAGACGTTACTTTAATCAAAACCTCTTATCAGGTGTCCTAAATTAGTTGACCACTACA